>CBFCXA010000178.1:0-5504 GCA_965601985.1 uncultured Chromatiales bacterium
GGATGGGACTTCGCGTGGCGCAGCCACGTCCGGGTATTCGTCCAGTTCAATCATGAACTCGTCGCCGACGCGCACGACCGACAGCGGGTAGGTGGTCTCGGGCGGCAGACCCTGTGCGCGCGCGATCACGCCGATCTGGAACGGTGTCGGTTCGCTGACGAACATGCCCAGACGGTCACCGTAGAAATCGCGGAACGCCGTCATCGACGGTCCACCGACCACCATGATGAACACGCGGTCAATATCGCTGCGCAGCGTGAAGTCGGCATTGCTGGTCAGGTACAGCAATTCGTTGCCCGGGCCGGTTGCCTGCATCGCGCGCGGTGCGTTGGGCGCATCCCACAGATCATACGGTGGCCCGATGATCTCGAACGGGGAGTCTTCCAGCCGGGCGTTGACCGCATCGGGATCGGCGACCAGCAATTCGATCGCGTTCCAGCCATGGTTGGTCATCGGTGCGTAGCTGCCGGGCTGCTCGCTCTCGACGAAGCGCAGGTATACCGGCTCGCCGCTCGCGGCCTGCAGCAGGGCATAGTCCTGGCCGGCCGCCGCCGGCGCGCCCCAGGCCGCGGCAGTAGCCTCGTCGACCTGGCCGCTCTCTACCAGCTCGTAGTCCAGGTAGGACTCATACGCTTCCGGCAGGCCCTGTAGCTGAGCCACGGTGACCGTGACGACGAGAATCGACTTGAACATGCACTGCTCCTGCTTGAACGCGTGAGCGCATTCTAGCCGGCGCGCTGTGACCGCGCCAAAACTTGGGCACATCAGGCGATTCCGGTATCGTGGCGCGTCGATCGATTCACCGGGGACCGGCCGTGGCAACCACAGTGCAGCGCTCGAAGGGGCTCTACTATGGCTGGATCATCGCCTTCAGCTCGCTGGTGATCATGTGGATCACCAACGGTATAACGCTGGCCGGTCTGACGGTCTTCGACGAAGAGATCCTGAACTTCCTGGGCGGTGAGAGCGGCGGCGACGGCCTGCGTGGCGCGCTGAAGTTCCGCGACCTGATTACCCTGTTCGCCAGCGGTCTCATGGCGCCCTTCGTTGGCGCGATCGCCGATCGTGTCGGCGTACGTCCGCTCATGATCATCGGTTTTCTGCTGCTTTCCGCCGGCAACTTCTTCTATTCGAAGATTGCCACGCTGAACGACATCTACCTGATCCACCTGGTGCTGGCCACATCGCTGGCCTGTTCCGGGCTGGTCATCAACGTGATGCTGGTGTCGAAGTGGTTCGTGGCAAAGCGCGGCGTGGCGCTGGGCATCACGGTGGCCGGCACCAGCCTCGGCAACGCGGCCTTGCCGCAGCTCAATGCCTGGCTGGTCGCGGAGTTCGGCTGGCGCACCGCCTTCGCGTATACCAGCATCATTCCGCTGCTGCTCATCCCGCTGGTCTTGTTCGTCGTACGCGAAAAACCCGAAGACATGGGCCTGGTCGCACTGGGCGCGGACGAGAGCGACGCCGAGTCGGCACCGTCGCTGACTGGCATGAGTTATCGCGATGCGCTGGGTACGCGGAGTTTCTGGATTCTCGCCAGCATCGCGATGCTCACGTTCTACTCGATCCTGGCGTTGCTCAGCCACCTGTTCCTGCACATGCGCGAGCAGGGCTTCGAGCCCCAGGTCGCGGCCAGCGGGCTGACGGTGCTGTTTCTGCTCGGACTGGGCGGCAAGCTGATGAGTGGCGTGCTGGCCGATGTTCTTGGCCGGCGCGTCGTGTTCGTCGGCACGCTGGCGATCATGTGCACCGGGGCCTGGCTGCTGATCACTACCAACGAGCTGACCTTCTGGCCGGCCATCATCCTGCTGGGCGGAGGCTGGGGTGGTCTGTATACGCTCCTGCAGCTGCTGGCGGCGGATACTTTCGGCGTGCGCGATCTCGGCAAGATCCTGGGCACCATTACCGTGCTGGACACCTTCGGCGGCGGTATGGGTCCTTTTTTGACCGGCGTGATGTACGACCGTTTCGGCGCCTACACGATTCCGTTCACCCTGATCGCCGTGCTGGTCAGTATCGCGTTGCTGCTGTCGCTGCTGTTCCGGCCGCAGAAAGCTGCCTGAAACGGGCGTCGGGCTCGTTACGCGAGCCTGCCTTTCCTTTATGCTTGCCGCCGTTCCCTGGCTGACAGGACCGGCTGCCGTGACCGAAGCATTCCGCCCGAGCACTGCCCTGCGTGACGTGCGTTACGAGATCCGCGGGCGCCTGGCCAACCGAGCCAATGAGCTGATGCGGCGCGGCTACGAGATCGTGCAGCTGAACATCGGCAATCCCGGTGCCTTTGGCTTCCGCACACCCGAAACCATGCGCCTGGCGATGATCGAGAATCTCGGCAGCAGTGAGGGCTACTGCCACCAGAAAGGCGTATTTCCGGCCCGCGAGGCGGTGGTCATGCAGCAGCAGGATCGCGGCCTGACCGGCGTGAGTTCCGAGCACGTCTTCATGGGCAACGGCGTCAGTGAACTCATCGACCTTACCCTGCGTGGCCTGCTGGATCCCGGCGACGAAATCCTGATCCCGAGCCCGGACTATCCGCTGTGGACTGCGACCGTTACGCTGAACGAGGGCGTGCCGGTGCATTACGCCTGTCGGCCGGAGAACGGCTTTCAGCCGGATATCGAGGAACTCCAGCGGCAGATCACACCGAGAACCCGCGGCATCGTGGTGATCAATCCAAACAACCCGACCGGTGCGGTTTACCCGCGCGACGCGCTGGAGGCGATTGCGCGACTGGCCGAGCGGCACGACCTGGTCGTGTTCAGCGACGAGATTTACGACCAGATGGTCTACGACGACGCCGAGTTCACGCCAATGGCGATGCTGGTCAAAGACACCCTGTGCCTGACCTTCAGCGGGCTGTCCAAGGTCTATCGGGCCTGCGGCTATCGCGTCGGCTGGGTGGTGTTTTCCGGGGCGCTGGACCACGCGGGGCCGTACCTCGAGGCCATGGACCTGCTGGCCTCGCTGCGCCTGTGCAGCAACGTGCCCGGGCAGTGGGCGGTGCAGACTGCGCTGGGCGGGTTCCAGAGTATCCGCGAGCTGGTGGAGCCCGGCGGGCGACTGTACGAGTCCCGCCAGGCCGTGATCGACGGCGTCGCGGCCAGCCGTTTCTTGACCGTGGTGCCCCCCGCCGGGGCCATGTACGCCTTTGTGGGTGTCGATCCCCAGGTACTGCCGGACTTCGATGACAACCAGTTCGCCATGGACCTGCTGGAGCAGCAACACGTGCTGATTGCGCCCGGCTCGAGCTTCAATACCGGCTATCGCAACTATTTCCGGCTAACCACGCTGCCCGATCCGGCGACCCTGCAGAATGTCTTCGGCCGCATCGAGGACGTGTTGCAGGCGTACGCGGGATAAGCCGTAGATTTCACTAGAAAGAAGTTCTTGAAGTATCTGCTTTAAATGAATAATATTTTCACCGAACTTGAGCAGGGTTCGGTGCTGGTGTGCGCAACGGCACGCCAGGCGCGCCACTGGCGCTGGCGCTTCGACCGGCATCAGCAGGCGCTCGGTCGGCGCGGCTGGCTGGCGCCGGCCGTGCATGCGTGGCGACCGTGGCTCAACGAATTATGGGAGCAGTCTTTGCTGACCGGCGGAAGTGCCGGGTCGCTCGGTTTGCTCAACGACGCGCAGGCGGAACTCGCCTGGCGCGAACTGCTGACGGCGGACAGCGGCGTCGAGCGGCTGGCTGCTGGCACCGGGGGCGGCCTGCGGGCCCTGCGCCGTGCCTGGCAGACCCTGCACGAATGGTCGATCGACCAGGAGGCGCTGGTCGCCGAGGCGCGGACACCCGATGCAATCGCCTTTGCCGGCTGGGCTCTAAGCTACCGCGACACACTGCAGACACGCGGCTGGCTGGACCCTGCACAGCTGTACTTGCTGCTGGCTGAAGACATACACAGCGGCGCGATTTCGGTGCCCGATCGCCTGTACTGGCTCGGCTGGGTCGAGCATCCACCGGCGCTCACCAAGCTCGATCGCGCGCTGGCCGCGGCTGGCTGCCACACCCGGCGGCTGGCCGCCGCGGTGTCCTACAACCGCGTGTCGCGCGAGTCGTTTGTCGATCGCGCAGCCGAGCAGCGGGCCATGGTGGACTGGCTGGCCGAGGCAGCTGCTGATGAGTCCGGGCATTGTCACGGGCTGGTGCTGGCCGAGCCGTCTGCCTGGTCCCTGCGCTCGCTGCGCGAGCAGATTCTCGACCTGCTGGAGCCGGCCTGGCGCAACGGCGCAACGGCAGGTCTCCCGGTGCAGGTCGACCGTGAGCGACGCCTGGCCGATACCGGGCTGGCACGCGCGGCCCTGCTGCTGCTGCGCCTGGCCGCCGGTCGCGTCGATTATCGTGACGCCGGGCAGGTATTGCGCTCGCCGTATCTCGCCGGCGGTGAAGCCGAGTCGGCCGGGCGCGCGCAACTCGACCTGCGCCTGCGTGCGGAGCGGCAGCCGGACCTGTCGCTGGCCGAGATCCTGGATATCACGGAGTTCCCCGCACCGCGGCTGCGCGAGTTGCTGCGTGCGATGCAGGGCCGACAGCGGGACAGCGGCACGCCGCGCTATCCGGACGACTGGGTGACCTGGATCGAAGAACTGCTGACCGCTGCGGGCTGGCCCGGCGACCGGCAGCCGGGCGCGGACGAGGAGGCGGCACAGCTGGCCTGGCAGGCCCTGCTGGAACGCTTCGGCTCACTCGGGCCGGTAGCCGGGCGGATGCCCCTGGCCGCGGCGCTGCGCTGGCTGGAGCGTGAGGCCGGCCAGGCGGAGCTGACGGCTGGCCGGCGGGAGGACGGGGTCCAGATCCTTTCCGTCACCGACGCACTGGGTCTGCAATTCGAGTCGCTGTGGATGCCCGGGCTGCACGCCGAGGCCTGGCCGGCGCCGCGGAACCCGGATCCGCTGCTGCCGCTGGCGCTGCAGCGTCGCGCAGGCCTGCCGGATAGTACGCCCGCTGCGCACGGGGCCGTTTCAGCGCAGGTCATGGAAACGCTGCTGAGTCAGGGCAGCCGCTGTCGGCTCAGCTGTGCTTTGAGCTATGACGATCGGCAGTGCGCGCCGAGCCCGGTTCTTGCCACGCTTGAACCAGGTTTGGCAGCTGACGCGAGCATCGCCGTGCCGCCCCAGGAGCGGCTGCAATGGTCGGGCGAACTGGAAACGCTTGCCGCAGATCCCGCGCCTGCGGTCCGGCCGGACGAGCGGGTGCGGGGCGGCAGTCGCCTGCTGCAGCTGCAGGCCCGCTGCCCGGCACGCGCGTTCGTTGAATTGCGCCTGGGTGCGGAAGAAATTCCGGTGCCGGCATTCGGGCTGGACGCCGCGCTGCGCGGCCAGCTTCTGCATCGGGCCGTGGAACTGCTGTACACGCGCCTGGGCGAACTCGGGCTTCAGCCGGGACAGGCAGACTGCGGTGGCGAAGTCGATGCTGCAGTCACTGCGGTGCTGGCGGCCTGGGCACGCAGCCGACATCCGATGCTGCCGGCGCTGGCAGACATCGAGCATCGGCGACTCTCGGC
>CBFCXA010000179.1:0-5488 GCA_965601985.1 uncultured Chromatiales bacterium
TGGCTGTCCTCCTCGTGGGATGCGGCCAGAGATTATCCGCGCTCTCAGCTTCGATTCCGCTAGCATCCGGCTCCCTGCCACTGAATGGACATGACCGTGACGGAAATCGGCATTGTTATGGAGGCCTCGCCCGGCTATACGGCCCGGCTCGCGGCGGACATCGAGGCCATGGGCTTCGATCTGCTGTTGTGCCCGGATACGCAGAACCTGAGCCCGGAACCTTACTCGCAGCTGGCACTGGCGGCCCAGACCACCCGGCGCATCCGGCTGGGTACCGGCGTGACCAACCCGGTCACGCGGGATGCAGCGGTCACCGCCTGTGCGCTGGCGACGCTGCAGGCGGAATCCGGCGGCCGTGCGATCTGCGGCATCGGCCGCGGCGATTCATCGGCCGAGCATATCGGTATCCGAAACGGCACCACCGCGCAGTTGCAGACCTATGTGCAGCGTCTGCAGGCCTACACCCGCGGCGAGACCGTCGACAGGAACGGACACGACTCGAAAATGCGCTGGTTCGACTCGGTCGAGGTCGAGCCGGTGCCGGTAGATATCGCCTGCACCGGTCCGAAGACCATCGCGATGGCGGTGGACACCGGTGACCGGCTTAGCTTCGCGGTCGGCAGTGCTCCGGAACGCGTGAAGTGGGCGGTCGAGACCGCCTTGGCCCGACTGGCCGAAACCGGTCGTCCGCGGGAGGACCTCAGCATCGGTGCCTACGTGAACCTGGTTTGTGACCAGAGCGAACAGCGCGCCATCGATCTCGGCCGCATGATCTCCGGCATGGTCGCGCATTTTGCCGGCATGAAAAATGCGCCGCTGGATCACCTGCCGCCGCAGTTAAAGTCGCTGGCGGCTCACATGCAGACCGGCTCCGACATGGAACACCATGCCCAGGAAGAGGGGGAGCACCTGACCGAAGTCACCGACGATTTCGTCGACTGGTTCTCGATCTGCGGGCCGCCGGCCAAATGCCGCGAGCGGCTGCAGGAGCTGGTCGACCTCGGGCTCGATCACGTCTACCTGCTCGGCGGTTCGCCGGTCGCGCATCCGCATGGCGAGCGGCAGGCCGCGATGGTGGCGCAGAACCGGCTGTTTGCCGACGAAGTACTGCCGCACTTCCGTTAGCAGGCATCCCGGCGGCTGTGAACCGCGTCACGGGCGCGGCCTGGGCTTCGACCTACCCTGACAGGGTGGAAATCCCTGTCTTACCAATGCTGGCGACCTGGGGCGGGGTCGCGACCGCGGTCGCACTTGCCTACCTGCTGTTTGCCGCGCCCGCGGTGGGTGTGGCGCGCTGGCTGCATTATCGTGGCCAACGCGCGACCGTATCGAGGCCTGGCGAGGCCGTTCGCCGGGCACTCGAGCAAACCAACGGCCGTCTGCAGCGCCACGGTACGGCTATCCTGCTGTTCGTCGTAAGTCTGTCGCTACTGCTGCTATTGGGCGACCGTGCCTGGTGGCCGACGTTCTCATCGCGAGTCTGGGTGGTTCTGCTGCTGGGGCAGCTGGTGCCGCAGGTCTACGGGATGGTCAAGCTCGTGCAGCTGCTGGCCTATCGCCGGCGGCTTATCCGGCTGCTGCGCCTGCACGAGGCGCTCGCCGCGCGCCTGGCCGAGGCCCAGATGCGCGGTTACCGCATGCGCTACGCGGTGCCAAGCGGCCAGGCCGTAATCGACGCGGTCGCGACCGCGCCGAACGGCGTCTACGCCATGCATATCGTGGTGCCGCCTGCCGGGGCCAACGCGGCCCAGTTGCGCAGCGATGGCCTGCATTTTCATCCTGGCGGGCAGGTCTACGCGGTTAAGCCCGCTTTCGACGCGATGGCCGTTTTGCAGCGCGAGATCGCGGCCGCGACCGGGGTCCGCAGCCTGGTCCAGCCGGTACTGGTAGTGCCGGATTGCCGCGTCAATCGCGGCGACGATGATTCGGCGCTGGTGGTCAAGCTCGAGTCCTGCGTGAGCTTCGTCGGCTGGCGCAACCCCGACGCCTTCCTGATGGAAGACGAGCTCGCGCGCGTCGACGCCTGGTTGGCCGATCAGACCATCGAGCGCGATCGGGCCGCGCGCGATGCCGCGGAGATCACGCTGGGCAATGCGGTTCGTCGGCCGGCGCTGGTTTGAGCTCAGTCTGCCGAGCCCTCGGCGCGGCGCGCGTCGATCACCTTCTTGAACTCGCCCGCCGAGCTGGTCATGACCGGCCCCAGCCATTCGCGCGGCGCTTCCAGGTACTTCGGGAAGTTTTTCTCGGTGTAATCGAGAATGTAGCGCGGCAGGTCGGCAGCGCCGTTCATCAGCTTCATGCTGTGGCTGTGGAATGACATGGTGCCCGGGTTATTGCCCATCTGCATCCAGGGCAGCCAGTCGGCAATGCGGGTCCAGGACAGCACACAGCTGGCCGACGTGATGTCGGGGTTGAGGATTTCGCTCTTGCGGCCCTTGATGCCCCACAGCTCGGCGTGCTGGTCGATGTCGCCGGAGGAATACATCGGGTACTCCGAGCGCGTCAGCTTCGCCGGCTTGAAGATATAGAAGTTCCACTGGAACACCACGTCATCGCCGTAGGCGACGTAGGGGTAGGGCGGCGACAGCACCGGGTTGCCCTGGCGTGCGAAAACGCCGTTGACCGGGTCGTTGGCGATGTGGAATACCTCGACCTCTTTGCCGTCCAGCCATGGGTTTTTCCAGGTCTCCAGGATCTCGCCAGTGTTCGGGTCCAGGTAATAGAGCACTTCGCGGCTGTAGATACGCCAGCCTTCGTCGACTTCCTCGATGCGCGATGCGCCGACGCCGAAGGTCTTGAAGCAGCGGTAGTTCTTCTCCTGCGGCACCATCGCCCAGGCCTCGCCCGGGAATGCGGTCAGCACGTCGGCGCCGGACAGGTCGGCACGCAGCTTGAGCATGGCCATGAAATTGGTTTCCGGATCCTCGAGATCCAGCTGCGGGTCTCGCGGAATGGACAGGAAACGCGTGCGGGTCATCTGCAGCGGTCCGGTGCTCGCGTGTGCGCCGGCCTGCGCCTGGCCGGCACCCAGCGCTGCCCCGGCAGCGGCCAGACCCGCGCCGGCATTGATGATCTGGCGGCGCGAGACCGCGTCAGACTTTGGCTGACGCTCGGAATCGTTCTTCGGGTAATCGCTCATGGGGCAAACCTCCGTCCTGCTTGCCCCGATTCTTCTCCTCCCAGCGGCTGCATCCCAAGTCGGTATCTGCCGGTGTCCGCAGGCCGATCAGTCGGAGATCACACGCCGGGCTGGCAGCTGCATGGATTCAGCCCCAGAGATGCCGGTCTTTCTCGATTACCTGTGACGGCGAGCCGACAATCAGTGGATCCGGTCCGTGCACGATGTGCTCGTCCTTGTCCGGATAATCGAGTGCGGACAGGAAATGCTGCATGCAGTTCAGTCGCGCGCGCTTCTTGTCGTCCGACTTGATGATGGTCCAGGGCGCGTCGGCGGTGTCGGTGTAGAAGAACATCGCTTCTTTCGCCTCGGTGTACTCGCTCCACTTGTCCTGCGAGATCTTGTCGATCGGGCTCAGCTTCCACTGCTTGAGCGGGTCGTGCTCGCGTGACTTGAAGCGTCGCTGCTGCTCTTCCTGGGTGACCGAGAACCAGTACTTGAACAGGCGGATGCCCGAGCGGGCAAGCATGCGCTCGAGTTCAGGTACCTGGCGCATGAACTCGAGGTAGTCCAGCGACGAGCAAAATCCCATTACACGTTCGACACCGGCGCGGTTGTACCAGGAGCGGTCGAAGAAGACCATTTCGCCCGCGGTCGGCATGTGCTTGATGTAACGCTGGAAGTACCACTGGCCGCTCTCCTGCTCTGAGGGCTTCTCCAGCGCGACCACCCGCGCTGCGCGCGGGTTCAGGTGCTCCATGTAGCGCTTGATCGTGCCGCCCTTGCCGGCAGCGTCGCGACCTTCACAAAACACCACGATTCGCTGGCCGGTCTGCTTGACCCAGTTCTGGACCTTCAGCAGTTCGGCCTGCAGTTCCTGCTTGTGCTGCTCGTACGCGTCGCGGCGGATCTTGTTCTTGTACGGGTACACGCCCTTGCGGAACAGCTCGCGTATCTCTGCCGGGCTATGCCGCAATTCGCCCAGCAGCAGAGGCCTCCGGCGACGCCGCGGCTTGCGCTGGGCCGTCTCGGCGGGTGCAGGGGCTTCGGTGGCCTCGGCAGCCGGCTTGTTCGGGTCTATCACCGCAACGCCGGGCGGTGTCGTCGAGTTCCCCATTAGGTAACTCCCTGCTTCGATCAAACGATCATTGTCGCGCTTCGGATCATGGCGTCAAATAGGTAGATCCCGTGGTAAGCAATTATCAGGAATGAGACCTGCGTCATTTTTCCCGCCGTCAGGTCTTCACGCCCCACTGAGTGAGGTACTGCAGGTACTGCTCGTTGACCTCGGCAAACGCGTTCGGCGCGCCTTTCTCCAGCAGGTCGCGGTTCATCTCCGGGAACTTCTCGCGCCCGCCTTCTTCCGGAAACTGCCGGGTCGCGTCGATTACGATCTTGCTGGTGCGCCCGTATTCCGGCTGACTGGGGTCGGTGAACAGACCGCCGCCTTCCTCGACGATGTGGTGCGCTTTCGCCGGCTGCCAGCGGGCACCGACCGCAGCCAGCACCTCGGTGTGGTTCAGGATGTTCACGTCCTTGTCGACCACGATCACAATCTTGGCAATGCCGAAGCCGGATACGACCTTTTTCCCCGCTTCCAGCCCCTGGCCGGCTTCGGTCTTGTCGATGCTCATGAACACGCAGCCCATTGCGTACTGCGGTGTGTGGTAGGCGACCAGGTTCTTGATCCGGCGGCGCAGGAACAAATCGTACTGCGCTTCCTGCGGCGCGGTGACCATGCCTTTCTGCATGCCGGTGAACGCGTTCATGAACCACGGGTTCTTGCGATGGGTGACCGAGGTCACCGTCATCCAGAAGTTCTCTTCCTTGTACTGGCCCAGGTAGCTGTACATCTCGCCGAACGGGCCTTCCGGCTCCATTGGTTCCTGCAGCGGCACGACGCCTTCGATGATCATCTCGGCATGTGCCGGCACCATCAGGTCGCTGTCTTCTGACTTCACCACTTCGATCGGTTTGCCGCGCATACCGCCGGCAATCGCTACTTCGTCCTGCGGCGGCGGGTTCGGCCCGAAGCGCAGCGCGATCTTGGTGCCGCTGATCATCCAGATCACCGGGTCCTGGCCGAGTACGACCGACAGGTGCGCGTACTCGTCGCCGCGCTCCTTCGCGGCCATCAGCATGCGGTGATTGGTCTGGTTCGGCTCGGGGTTTACGCCGAGCTTGCGCGGGCCCTTGAGCTGGCAGCGATAGGTGCCGAAATTCGGGCCCATCTCGCTGTCGACCATGAAGTGCGAGCCGGTGTTGACGTAGCGGCCGCCGTCGGCCGGGTTGGTCTGGATGAACGGGAACTGCGTCAGGTCGATCTCGTCGCCTTTCAGCACCACTTCCTTGACCGGTGCTTCGCTGGCT
>CBFCXA010000180.1:0-5470 GCA_965601985.1 uncultured Chromatiales bacterium
CATGAAGTTGCAGTTCGAGAACGAGCGCTCGGCAAACTCGATCTCCGGCAACTGTTTGCCGTCGGGGCTGACCCGCACGACCGTGTGTTCGTTGCTGTCGAAAGCCCACAGATTGCCGTCGGGGCCAAAAGTCGTGCCACCAACCAGGTGTGTCGTGCCTTCGGTCCACAGCACGCCCTTCTCGTTCAGCTCCGCATCGTACTGGATGATTCGTCCGGGTCCGGCGTGATCGTCCTTGGGATCGTTCAGCAGCGTGGCAGCGGCAAAGACGTCGCCGGGTGCAAAGGCCTGCATCGTGTTCTTCTGGCTCATGGTCGGTTCTCCGATGGCAATGTGAGCGGCTCGGGCAGGAGGCGGATTCTAACGAGCGGGGTGGGGGCAGCCGGGCGGCCGCAGCGCGCCGCGCCCAACGCGTGGTCAGGCTCTCGGCCGTCGCCGCGGCGTCGGGCGGCGGAACAGCATGGCCGTGTAGTCGTCCGGTTTGGACGGCTTGCCCGGTTGTTCCTCGGCCATGCGGCCCAGCGCCGTCGCGGTCAGCGACTGGATCGCATCGTTCAGCGGCCCCTTGCGAATCGCGCCGACGATCTCTTTGATCAGCAGATTGTCCGCCAGCCCGTCACTGGCCAGCAGCAGCGTGTCGCGCGCGGCCAGCCGTTGTTCCGAGCCGATCTCGATGCGCATGTCGACCGAGCCGATGACATTGAAGATCAGGTTCAGCTCTTCATGCTGCAGTGCTTCCTTCTCGTTGATCAGTCCCGCTTCCATCGCGAAACCAACCGGCGAGTGCGGCGTGGTCTGCAGTTTCAGCAGGCCGCGCTGACCGCAGACCAGCAGGATCGAGTCGCCGACGTGGTAGGTGCGCACGTAGTCCGGGCCGATTTCCGCCAGCGCCAGGGTGCTGGCCCCGCCATGGCCGGAGTTCATGACCGCCTGATTCGCCGCTTCGATGCCGTCGAGAATCGCGGTGCGCAGACTGGCCGCCGTCGCGGTGTCGGCGGTCTTCAGCGCCTTCTGGATCTCTTTCACGGTCGTGTTCGAGGCTGCGCGTGCGCCCGCCAGGCCGCCCACGCCGTCGGCCACCGCGAGCACCAGGTGCGTGTCATTTACCGGCAGAATTGCCGCCGAGTCCTCGTTTGGCCTGGGCTTGTTCGGATCGCCCACCGAGGCCACCGCCACGCGCCCGGCAGCCAGGTCGAAACAGTGCATCTCGTATTCGCGCTGACCGGTGAACAGGCGCGCAGCCTGCAGCGCCCGCGCCTCTAGCTCGAGCGGCTCAGCGGCGGCCACGCGGCACCAGTTTCTTCGGGATCGTCTGGTAGGCGCGCCGCATGGCGACCGCATCGCGGTAGCGATCCTGTGGTTTGAACTCCATCGCGCGGCGCAGCCAGGCGAGAGTCTTCGGGCGCAGCTTGGCGCGGATCCTGGCGTAACCCGGCGGTGGCCACTTGAACGGCCACTCGGGCAGCTGACCGCTGAACAACTGGTAGATCACCAGGCCCAGCGAGAATACGTCCGACTGGTACATAGGCCGACCCAGCGCCTGCTCCGGGGCGAGGTAACCGATGGTCCCCGATCCGGAGCCCTTCTGGGCATTGCGCACCACGACTTTGGAGAAACCGAAGTCGGTCAGCCGCAGCCGCTTTTTGTCGAAGATGATGAAGTTCTCCGGCTTCACGTCGCAGTGAATGATGTTGCGGCTGTGGGCGTGAGCGACCGCGTCGAGCGCCTGCTCGGCAAAGTCCAGCGCGGTCTCGCTGGACATGCGCCGCGTCATGCGGTCGGCCAGGCTTTCCTCGCCCAGCGGCATCGCAATGGTGAACAGCCCGTCGATGAAGGCCGCATTCTGAATCGGCAGCACGTTGGCGTGCTCCATGCGCACTGACAGGCGCGCCTCGCGGCGGAATTCGTCGAGGAACTCGTCGCTCATCTGGGACGGCTCGGCGATCTTCAGCGCGACCTTGACCCCGTGAATGGTGTCGTATGCGCGGTAGACGCTGGCGCGCGGGCCCCGCGACAGGCGCTTCTCGATCCGGTACTTGCCCAGGGTCTGGCGTGCCCGGGGCATCTTCAGTTCGGCCAAAGTGGAAATCCGCGACTCAGCTTTGCCCCGATTCTACGCCAGGCGGGCCGTCCGGGCCCGGTTTGCAGGGTTTTGCGCCCGAACTGGTATCCTTGCCGGCCCCATAAAACCCAGCGCAGGCAACGCGACCCGCCCGAGAGCTATGGACAACCGGATTTACAACGTCAACGTCGAGGCGCGCACACGACTGCCGTCGCCGGCCGAGGTCAAGGCTGAGCTGCCGATGCCCGAAGCGCTGGAAGGCAGCGTCCTGCGTCATCGCCGCGTGCTGCAGGAGATTCTCGACGGCCGCGATCCGCGGCTGTTCGTCGTGGTCGGGCCCTGCTCGATCCACGATACCGAGGCCGCCATGGAGTATGCGCAGCGCCTGCGCCGGCTCGCCGGGGAAGTCGAGGACACGCTGGTCCTGGTCATGCGCGTGTATTTCGAAAAGCCGCGTACGACCGTCGGCTGGAAGGGCCTGGTCAACGACCCGGACATGGACGACTCGTTCCACATCGAGAAGGGCATCCGCAAGGCACGCCGGCTGCTGCTGGACCTGACCGAGCTGGGACTGCCAACCGCGACCGAGGCGCTGGACCCGATCATGCCGCAGTATTTCGGCGAGCTGGTGAGCTGGACCGCAATCGGCGCACGCACCACCGAATCCCAGACCCACAGAGAAATGGCCAGCGGCCTGTCGACGCCGGTCGGTTTCAAGAACGGCACCGACGGTTCCCTGCAGGTTGCAGTGAATGCGCTCAAGTCGGCGCGCCAGCCGCACCATTTTCTCGGCATCAACCAGGATGGCTCGATCGCCGTGTTTCAGACGCGCGGTAACCCCTACGGGCACATTGTGCTGCGCGGCGGGGGCGGGCGGCCGAACTACGACTCGGTAAACATTGCGCTGTCAGAGCAGGCGCTGCGCGAGAACGGCCTGCCGGAACGTATCGTGGTTGATTGCAGCCACGGCAATTCCAACAAGGATCACCGGCTGCAGCCGCTGGTCGCGCGCGACTGTGTCGAGCAGGTGGTGGCCGGCAATCGTTCGATCATCGGCCTGATGCTCGAGAGCAACCTGCACGAGGGCAATCAGAAGATCCCGGCAGATCTCGGCGAGCTGCGCCACGGCGTATCGGTTACCGACGCCTGTATCGACTGGGAGACGACCGAAGCCACGCTGCGCGAAGCGTCGAGACTGCTGCGACCGGTGGTGCAGGCGCACAAGGCGGGCTAGCCTGACTTCAGCCGGTCAGCGCAGCACCACGGTCTTGCGGCCGTTCAGGAACACCCGGTGTTCGAGCTGCAGTTTGACCGCCCGGGCCAGCGTCAGGCTTTCGACATCGCGACCGACCGCCGCCAGGTCTTCGGGTGACTGCGTGTGGTCCACGCGCTCGACACCCTGTTCGATGATCGGTCCCTCGTCGAGGTCGGGCGTAACGAAGTGTGCAGTCGCGCCGATCAGCTTGACGCCGTGCTCATGCGCCTTGTGATACGGCCGTGCGCCCTTGAACCCGGGCAGGAAGGAATGGTGGATATTGATCACGCGGCCCTGCATCTGCCGGCAGAAGTCCGGCGTCAGAATCTGCATGTAGCGCGCCAGCACCACCAGCTCCGCGCGGGCGTCTTCGATAATCTCCAGCAACCGGGCTTCGGCCTGCGGCTTGGTGTCCGCCGAGACCGGCACGTGAAAGAAAGGTATGCGGTGCCATTCGGCCAGGCCGCTCAGCTGCGGGTGGTTCGACACGATCGCCGGGATCTCCATCGCCAGCGCGCCAGTTCGATAGCGGTACAGCAGGTCGTTGAGGCAGTGCTCGTAACGCGACACCAGGATCAGTACACGCGGTTTGATGCGCATGTCGTGTACCTGCCAGTCCATCGCGAAGCGCTCGGCGATGGCCTGGAAACCATTACGGAAGCCGGCGCGCGAGAACTCGCCGGCCTGCTGCGTGAAGCGCGTGCGCATGAAGAATCGGCCGGTATCCGGGTCACCGAAGTGCGAGGACTCTTCGACAAAATAGCCTTCGTCGCGCAAGAAGCTCGCGACCGCGGCAACGATGCCGATGGTGTCCGGGCAGTCGACGGTCAGGATGAAGGACGGGTGGTCTGCGCTCATGGTCGGTTCCGCGGGCGGGCCTGTTCGGCGCCGCGCATGTTAACAATGGCAGGCCGGAAAACGAATTGTGCCCGGCCACTGTCGGGTGGGACACCGTGAGCGAGCTGTCTGCCGAACTCCGGGCGCTGATGGATGCGCATCCGCAGGCACCGACCATGGAACTGCTGATCCCGGACCTGAACGGCATTCTGCGCGGCAAGCGAATCCAGCGCTCCGAGTTTCCGCGGCTGGCCGACGGGCTGAGCCTGCCACGGTCGATGGCGATACTCGACAGCCGCGGCCGGATCGTCGAGCCGCTGGGGCTGGGCTCGCGCGACGGCGACCCGGACTGTCTGTGGCGCCCGGTGCCGGGTTCTCTTGCTCCGGTACCCTGGTCGGACACGGGGCTGCTGCAGTGCGTGCTCGACATAGCCGAGCCGGCCGCCGCGCCCGCCGCCGCGAGCTCCCGGCTGTTGCTCGCACAGGTCGTCGAGCGACTGCGAGCGGATAATCTCTGCCCGACGGTGGCGGTGGAGCTCGAGTTCTATCTGCTCAGCCGCGAACAGCCGCCGACGCCGGCAGCCGCGCGCGTGCCGGGTACCGATCGCCGGGTAGTCGAGCCGCAGATGTACAGCCTGGACGATCTGCAGTCGCACGAAGCGCTGCTCGCGGACATGGCCCGGGCCTGCGAGCTGCAGAGACTGCCGGCGGTGACGGCGATCTCCGAGTACGCGCCCGGGCAGTTCGAGATCAACCTGCATCACGTCGACGATCCGCTGCTGGCCTGCGACCAGGCGGTACTGCTGCGCCGGCTGGTGCGCGGCGTGGCACGGCGCCACGGGCTGGCGGCGACGTTCATGGCCAAGCCGTTTACCGACCACAGCGGCAGTGGCCAGCATGTGCACCTGAGCCTTGCTGACCGTGACGGCCAGCGGCTGTTCGTCGATGGCGATGCCCCCGGCGCGGCAGTTTCGCAGGCAGCCGCCGGCTTGCTGGCGCACCTGCCCGAGAGCATGCCGCTGTTCTGCCCCAGCCCGAATTCCTACCGGCGCATTCGCCCGGACCAGTTCGCGCCGGTCGCGGCTAACTGGGGCCGCAATCACCGCGGCCTGGCGGTGCGACTGCCACTGAGCGATGCGGACAACGTTCGCCTCGAACACCGTGTCGCCGGTGCCGATGCGAACAGCTACCTGGTGATGGCGGCGATACTCGCAGCCGCGCACCGCGGCATCAGCCGGCGCCTGGAGCCTCCCGCAGCCGTGCCTGCCCGGGCCGAAATCGAGCCGGTGGCCGACCTGCCGGACCACTGGCAGGCC
>CBFCXA010000181.1:0-5455 GCA_965601985.1 uncultured Chromatiales bacterium
GTGCGTGACCAGGATCACCGCCATGTGAAATTCCTGCTGCAGATCGTTGATCAGCTCGAGCACCTGCGCCTGCGTGGTCACATCCAGCGCGGTGGTCGGCTCGTCGGCAATCAGCAGCCGCGGGCCGCAGGACAAAGCCATCGCGACCATCACCCGCTGGCGCATGCCGCCGGACAGCTGGTGCGGGTACTCATCCACGCGTTTCTGCGGCGCCGGGATGCCGACTTTCGCCAGCATTTCGATCGCCGCGCTGCGCGCCTGCGCGCGCGTCAGACCCTTGTGGCGCATCAGCACGTCGCTCATCTGGCTCGCGACCGTGAATACCGGGTTCAACGCGGTCATCGGCTCCTGGAAGATCATCGAGATGTCCGCGCCGCGAATCGACCGGAGCTCGTCTTCTTCCAGCCCGACCAGTTCGCGGCCCTCGAAGCGAATCGAGCCACCGGCGATACGTCCCGGCGGCGACGGAATAAGGCCCAGCAGCGACAGCCCGGTCACGGTCTTGCCGCAGCCGGATTCGCCGACGATGCCCAGCGTCTCGTTGCCGCGCACTTCGAAACTCACGCCGTCGACCGCGCGCACCACGCCCTGCGGCGTCGAGAATTCGACCACCAGGTCGCGGACTTCGAGGATTGCGCCGTCGTCATTCACCGGCGACGGTCCTCGGGTCCAGCGCATCCTGCAACGCATCGCTGAACATATTGAAGGCCATGACCAGGCCGAACAGCAGGGCCGAGGCGGCCAGGAAGTTGTTGAAAAAGCCGGCCAGCACTTCCTGGGTACTCTCCGCGATCATCAGGCCCCAGCTCATGCCTTCCTTCACGCCGATGCCCAGAAAGCTCAGGATCACCTCGCTCTTGATCGCGGCCACGAAAGTAATCGTCGCCTGTACCAGCAGGATGTGCATGGTGTTCGGCAGGATGTGGCGGAAGATGATGGTGTACTCCGGCACACCGATCGCGTGCGCAGCCTCGATGTACTCCTGGCCACGCAGCTTGATCACTTCACCGCGGATCAAACGGCCCGCTGTGATCCAGAAAGTCGCAATCATCGCAATGTGCATGGCGTAGGGCGTATCGCCCAGGCTGTAGGCAATCGCGGCGACGAACAGGATGAACGGGATCGAATCGAGTACTCCCATCAGCCACAGGATCAGCTCATCGAGCCAGCTGCCGCTGAAGAAACCGGCGATCGCGCCGAATACCGCACCGATCGCGGTGGCCAGCACTGCAACCACCAGCCCGACCTCGAACGACGTACGCGTCGAGTAGATCGCCCGGGCAAAGATATCCTGGCCGATGATGTTGGTACCGAACCAGTGCTGCACAGACGGCGGCTCCCATTTGCCGCCTTCCAGTTCCGCCCAGCTGCCGGCCCACCAGCCGAAAACCACGCCCAGGGCAACGACGAAATAGACCAGTACCACCGCAGCCGACCACATGCCCGCGCGGTCGCGCCGGAACTTGTACCAGGCCTTGCTCCAAAGCGATTCGCTGCGCGGAGTCTCGGACAACTCCGGGGCCAGGGTATCGGCCGGCGCGCTCATTTCAGCGACACGCGCGGGTCTACCGCGCGGTAGAGAATATCGGTCAGCAGCTGGACCACGACCAGCAGGATTGCGGTCAGCGCGACCACCGCTTTCAGTACCGGTTGATCGCCGGTGATGATCGCGTCATAGGTTGCCTTGCCGACGCCGGGAATGCCGAAGTACTGCTCGATCAGCAGGCTGCCGCTGATGACTACGAACGGAATCGAGAACATGATGCGGGTAATGATCGGGATCAGCGCGTTCTTAAGGATCAGCTTGTAGTACAGCTGTGCCGGCGGCACGCCGAAGGCACGCGCGGTGCGCACGTGGTCGCGGTTCATCTCCTCGACGATCACCGAGCGATAAAAGCGCGTGTTATAGCCGAGCGCGACGAACACCATGGCCAGCGTAGGGACGGTGACATAGCTGAGGTAGTCGCCCAACGAACTCATGTCCCAGCCGCGCACCGGGAACAGGTTCAGACCGAAACTGGACGACAGCAGGATCTGGAACGCGATGATGACGATCAGAAAACTCACGCTCATACCGACCGCGGCCCCGGCCATGATCGCCTTGTCGGCCGGACGGCCCCGATTGAAGGCCGCCAGCAAGCCGAGCATCACGCCGAGCAGGTTGCCGATGACGAAGCCCGGCAATGCCAGCGCGGCCGATACCGGGATGGTGCGCGCGAGCATCCCGGTCACGCTCTCGCCGGTAGACTCCGACGCGCCGAAGTCGAAGGTCAACAGCTCGCGCAGGTACTCCAGGTAGCGCACTGCGAACGGCCGGTTGTAGCCGAGCTGCTCGCGCACCTCGGCGATCTGCTCAGCGGTCGGGTTCTTGCCCAGCAGGTCGAAGGTCTTGTCCGGACCGAAGTAGACCATCAGCAGAAAGCTGATCAGCGTTACGCCGATGATCAGCGGGATGCCGGTAATCAGCTTGCGCAGCGAGTACTGGAGCAGTTCCATCAGTTCACCGCCGCCTCGCGCACGCCGCCGTTGCCGTCCGACAGCGCGATGAACGGAAAGTAGAAACCGCCGACCATGCCGCCGGGCGGAAACTGCAGCGTTCCCTTGTGCCAGAGCGGGATGCGCGTACGCGAAAGCGCGGCGATGGTCACGCAATCATCGATCAGGATTTCGTTCATGCGCCGATAGATTTCGGTACGCTCGGGTGAAGGCTGCATCTCGGCCGCCTTGCGATACAAGCGGTTGTACTCCGAATTGTCGTAGTTCGAGCTGTTCGACCCGGGGGCGCGGTTCGGTCCATAGAACAGCTGCAGGGTGTTCTGCGCGTCCGGGTAGTCCAGGCCCCAGCCAACTGCGATGTACGGCAGGCGGCTCTCGCGCCACTGCTTGTTCAAATCGCCGAAGGTCGCGAACTGCTTGAGCACGACCTTTTCCTTGGGGAAGCCGATCTGCATCAGCCAGGCGCGGAACTGCTCGAAGAACTGCCGCGGCCGCACGCCGCCGGTGCTGCCGTAGATCAGTTCGGGCAGCGTCTCGGCCGTCCAGCCGTTTTCGGCCAGCAATTTCCGGGCGCCGGCGACGTCACGCGTTACGCTGGCGCGCGACAGCTGCGCATCGAATTCCGGTACCACCGGCGGAATGATGCCCGGAAACACCACGCCGAGTCCGAAGTAGAAACTCTCGTTGCGCGCGTCCCAGTCGAAGCCCTTGATCATTGCGCAGCGCAGCGCATGATTGCGCTTTGCCTGCTCCGGGTCAGGGTGATAGCCGAACTCGTCGAAGTCCATATTGAAACTCTGGTAGACGAAGCCGGCCTCGATGTCGGCGCTGACGTGGTACTTCTCGGCAAGGTCAGCGCGCAGCGCAACGGGTGATTTTGCAGCCAGCACCCGGTCAGCCAGTTCGACCGGCAGGGCCGTGATCTGTATCTCGTTGCCCTTGGTGAAGGAGTTCCACTGCGCCGCGGAATCCTGAACGAAATCGATCACGAAGCGGTCGACGAACGGCGGCGTATGGCCGTGGACAGCGGCGACACCGGAAAAACCATGTGTCGCCTCGTCATATCCCTCGGCGTAGATATCGACCGGCGCCCAGCGCCAGTCGCGGTTCGGCTCCATGACCGCCTGCGCGGTGTCGAACGAAGTCAGGCGGAACGGTCCGGAGCCCACCGGATTGAGGCCCAGCTCACGGCCGTAGCGCTCCACTGCCTCGCGCGGCACCACGGCCGCGTAGCCCTGTGCGAGAGTGAACGGCAGCTGCGGAAACGGCCTGAGCAGCTGTATCTGCAGGGTGTGCGAATCGAGCGCGCGTAGACCTTCGATCTCCCGGTCATAGTCCGAGCCGGCATCTTTCCACTCATCAAGACCAACGATCTTCCCCTGCCACAGCCAGGCGCCCTGCGGCCGCATCTCGGGATCGAAATGTCGCTTGATCGAGTAGACGACGTCATCGGCCGTGACTTCCCGCCCGCGGCCGTCGGCGAATGCCGGGTCGTCGATGAAGCGCACGCCGCGGCGCAGGCGAATGGTATAGGTCAGGCCGTCAGCGGAAATTTCCGGCATGTTCTCGGCCAGGTTCGGCTTCAGTTCATAGGGCTGGGCCAGGTACTTGTACGAGTACAGCGTGTCGTAGACGCTGACCACGATCAGGTTGGTGTAGGCGGTGGCGGACTGCACCGGGTCCAGCGTGGTCGGCGAGCCGTTTGTGGAATGCCGGTACACACGCAGGCCTGGATCGGTCGAGTCGATGCCCCGCTCGCTGCCGCAGGCCGCGAGCAACAGCATCGCCGCACCGGCGATCGCGAACGCAATCGCCACCGGTGGCACAGGGCGGGTCGGCATCAGCCGGGTCGGGTCCGCAGCATGGCGCGCTCGGATATGTTGATCCAGTCGGCAACCGTGTCGCGGTAGGCAGAAAACGATTCGTAGATGCGCGCGGCATCGGCGTCGCGCGCAATGACTTCCTGCACGACCTCGTCCGAGATCTCCCGCAGACCGGTGAGCACTTCCTCCGGAAACGGCAGGATCTTCACATCGCCCTCTTCGCGCAACTGTTGCAGCGATACGGCGTTGCGCGCGACGAACTCCGCGGTCATCTGGTCATTGGTCGCACTGCAGGCCAGGCGCACGATCTCCTGCAAGTCTTCCGGCAGGCTGGCAAAAGCGTCGCGGTTTACGACGCATTCCAGCACCGGGCCCGGTTCCTGCCAGCCGGGGTAATAGTAATAGTCCGCGGCCTTGTGCAGCCCGAACGCGATGTCGTTGTACGGGCCGATCCACTCGGTCGCGTCGATACTGCCCGTCTGCAGCGCAGTGAAAATGTCCGCCCCGGGCAAGGTAACCGGTGTGCCGCCCGCACGCTTGAGTACTTCGCCGCCGAGACCCGGGATGCGCATTTTCAGGCCTTCGAGATCGGCCATGCTGTCGATGCGGCGCTTGAACCAGCCACCCATCTGCACGCCGGTGTTGCCGGCCGGGAATGGCAGCAGGCCGAACCGCTCGTACAGGCCCTGGTACAGCTCGAGGCCGCCGGCGTGATACAGCCAGCCGTTCATTTCCATTGCCGAAATGCCGAACGGAATCGAGGTAAAAAACTGCGCGGCTTCGGTCTTGCCCTTCCAGTAGTAGGCGGACCCGTGACCCATCTCCGCAGTACCGCTGGACACGGTGTCGAACACTTCGAAGGCGGGCACCAGCTCGCCCGCGGCGTAGACCTTGATATTGAGTCGCCCGCCGGATGCCTGGCGAATCATCTCGGCCATGCGCAGCACGCCGGTGCCCAGGCCGGGGAAGTTCGGCGGCCAGGTCGTCACGAGTTTCCAGTCGAAACGCTGCACCGGGCCGCCGCCCGGTCCGCAATCGGTCTGCTCCGCGGCACAGCCGGCCAGCGCTGCCGCGCCGGCGGTGGTGAGCAACTCTCGTCTCTTCATCTGGATTCCCGTCCCGAACAGGTTCGCGTG
>CBFCXA010000182.1:0-5451 GCA_965601985.1 uncultured Chromatiales bacterium
GGAACGTTACAAAGACGATCGCGAGGGTCTGAGCCGCGCGATGATGGAAATGTACAAGACCGAGAAGATCAACCCGGCGGCCGGCTGTCTGCCGATGCTGATCCAGATCCCGTTCTTCATCGCCTTTTACTGGGTGCTGCTGGAAAGCGTCGAAGTGCGACAGGCGCCGTTCATGCTCTGGATCACCGACCTGTCGTCGCGCGATCCATTCTTCATCCTGCCGCTGCTGATGGGCGCAGCCATGTGGTTCCAGCAGAAGCTCAATCCGGCGCCGCCCGATCCGGTGCAGGCCAAGGTCATGCAGTTTTTGCCGATCATCTTCACCGGCATGTTCGCGTTTTTCCCGGCCGGCCTGGTGCTCTACTGGCTGACCAACTCGGTGCTGTCGATCGCGCAGCAGTGGCGCATAAACAAGGTGCTCGGCGCCGAGTAAGCCTCAGCCTTCGTCGGCTTCGGTGAGTATCTCGACCTCGCTGTGCAGAGTCCGGTGTACCGGGCACATATCCGCGATCTCCAGCATGCGCGCACGCTGTTCCGTGGTCATCTCGCCGGTCAGTGCAATGCGACGCCGGAACTGGTCGACTTTGCCGTCGCCCGATTCGCAGCTCTCGCAGTCGCGCGCGTGAATCTTCTGGTGTGTGACCGCCACGCGTGCCTGGTCCAGCCGGATCTTCTTGCGCCGCGCATACATTTGCAGCGTCATGCTGGTACAGGCGGCGAGCGATGCGCTGAGCAGGCCGTAAGGAGTCGGGCCGGTGTCCTCACCGCCGACGCTGGCCGGCTCGTCCGCGATCAGCATATGCGGCCCGGCCTGGATCGGCGTGTGATAGCCCTGGCTGCCGGTGACCGCGAGCACTTCGCCCTCGTTCGCCTCTGTGGTGTGCCGGGTCTCCTCGGGCAGGTAGCGCTCCGCCCAGCTCGCGATCACGTTCGCCGCATAGGCCGCATCGGCCGGTTCGCCAAGCAGGTGGTCGGCGCGGTCCAGGCTCACGAAACTCTTCGGGTGCATCGCGGATGCAAAAACTTCCGACGCATTGTCGATGCCGACGATGGTGTCGACCGGCGAGTGCATGACCAGCAGCGCTTTGCCCAGGTCTTTCAACCGCAGTTGGACTGGCTGCGCGTCGAGATCGTCGATGAATTCGCGCCGCAGCTGGAACGGCCGCCCGCCTATGTCGACGGTGGCGCTGCCGCGCTCGCGAATCTCGTCCACGCTCTCGGCAAAGTGATGCTGCACGTGGGCGGCCTGCGCCGGGGCGCCGAGCGTGGCGACCGCGGTCGCCGACGCGATGCGTTCCGCGGCCATCAGCACCGCGGTGCCGCCGAGCGAATGCCCGATGAGCAGTGCCGGCGCTTCCCATTCACGCTCGAGGTACTCCGCCGCTGCAACCAGGTCGTCGACGTTGCTCGAGAAACCGCTGCCGCCGAAGTCGCCTTCGCTCTCGCCCAGGCCGGTAAAATCAAACCGCAGCACCGCGATGCCGCGTTCGACCAGCGCGGCGCTGATCTGTGACGCCGCTCGGATGTTCTTGGTGCAGGTGAAACAATGCGCGAACAGCGCGCAGGCTCTCGGGCTGCGCCCGTCCGGGGTTTCCAGGATCCCGGCCAGATGCTCGCCGGCGGCATTCGGAAATCTGACTGTCTGGCGGGCCATAGGTGACTCCCTGGAAAATGAGTTATGCCAGCTTACCTGCCGGCAGCATGTATGAACGGGCCAGCATACCGATGAGGACTTCGAACACATGAACCCGCCGAAGGTTCCCCCGGCGGCAACCGGGACCATCGCGGCACGCGCGACGCCCCCGGGCCGCGGCGGCATCGCGGTGGTGCGCGTGTCCGGTCCCGACTGCACATCCGTGGCCGGGCGGCTGCTCGATGCGCTGCCGGCGCCGCGGATGGCCAGCCTGATGCCCTTCCGGGACAGCGCCGGCGAGGCTATCGATACCGGCCTGGCGCTGTATTTCCCTGCACCGCATTCGTTTACCGGCGAGGACGTGCTGGAGCTGCATTGCCACGGCGGCCCGATGGTCTGCGACCTGGTGCTGGAGGCGGCACTGGCAGCCGGCGCGCGGCTGGCCGAACCCGGCGAGTTCACCCGGCGCGCGTTTCTCAACGACAAGCTGGATCTGAGCCAGGCCGAGGCGGTCGCGGACCTGATCGACAGCAGCTCGCGGGCCGCGGCCAGGGCGGCGCAGCGCTCGCTGCGCGGTGACTTCGCGGCCGCGGTAATGCGTCTGAATGCCGCGGTCACGGCATTGCGCGTGCACGTGGAAGCCGCGCTGGATTTCCCGGATGAGGACATCGACTTTCTGGACGATGCAGCCCTTCGTGCACGCCTGGACGAGGTTGCGCAGGAGTTCGACCTGATGGCGCAGCGCATCCGCCAGGGTGTGCTGTTGCGCGACGGAATCCGTGTGGTCATCGCCGGTCGGCCGAACGCCGGCAAGTCCAGCCTGCTCAACGCGCTGGCCGGCTACGACGCCGCGATCGTGACCGACATCCCCGGCACGACCCGCGACCTGGTGCGTGAACAGATCGATCTCGGCGGGTTACCGCTGCACGTGATCGACACCGCCGGCCTGCGCGACGCGCCGGGCACGGTGGAGGCCGAGGGTATCCGTCGGGCGCGCGAGCAGCTCGCGCAGGCCGACCATGCGCTGCTGGTGATCGACAGCAATCGCGGCAACGATTTCGACGAACTGCGTGCAGAGCTGCCCGAAGGTCTGGATTACACCGTGGTGCATAACAAGATCGACCTGAGTGGCGAGCCTGCCGGCGCGGCCGACGCTTGCCCCGGGCAGATCGGCCTGTCCGCATTGACCGGCGACGGACTGCCGGCGCTGGTGCAAAGGCTCAAGGCAGCGGTCGGCTTTGCCGAGCCGGGCGAAGACACGCTGATTGCTCGACGACGACATCTCGATGCCCTGGCGCGTGCCCGCAGTCACTTCGACACCGGTCGTGCGCAGTTGCTGGAACATCGTGCGGGCGAGCTGATGGCCGAAGAACTGCTCGCGGTGCAGAACGCGCTCTCAGAGATCACCGGCGAATTCAGCAGCGACGATCTGCTGGGCGAGATCTTCTCGCGGTTCTGTATCGGCAAATAGCGCTCAGGACTGGTCGATTGCGCGCAGCGCCTTCAGTGTAGCGCGGCTGACCAGCGCGTGTTGTTCCTGCCGGCTGATGCTCGGTTCCCATTCCTCGACATAGCCGCCGCCGTCGAAACCGCCGAAGTTCATGTGGTTGCCGCCGGGGATCGGTACCCAGATCGAGTCGGCCGGGAACACGTCGCGCTGCGCCGTGAATTTCTCCGGCGGCGTGCCATCGGGTAACGCACGGTGTATGTGCCAGACCTTCAGCCCGCTGTCCGGCAGGCCGGCGCTGGCCAGCGGGTAGGAATCCCAGATGATCAGCCCGGCAAGTTCCGCGGCGTTCTGGCCGGCGAACTGCCCGGCGATCGCGCCGCCCATGGAGTGTCCGAGCATCACCCAGCGCTGCACATCGCCAAACGCCTGCATGACCGACGCGGCACGGTCGGGTGCGAACACGGCCATGTTCAGGGGCATGCGTACTGCGACGACGAGGTAGCCTTCTTCGGCCAGTCGGCGAAGCACCGTGGTATAGCCGCGGACGTCCGCATTGGCGCCGCCGTAGAAGATCACGCCGGTGCGCGGCGCCGGCCCGTTGGCCGGGCGGAACACCAGGTTGCCCTCATCGCTGATCTGTACCTGCGCGTCGCTGACCAGGTCGGCCAGCGCGTCGGCCGATGGCATCGCGGTGCGGCCGTCGGCCCAGAACCAGAACGCGACGCCGCCGATGGCGCTCAGCGCAAGCAACAGGATCAGGCTGGTCTTTAGGAATCTGGCCATGCGCGCCTCCGCAATGCGGTGGCGCGAAGCCTATCACTGCCGGCGCGCACGCCTTGCGTTTTTAGCGAGTCGCCGGCCGCAGGTCGAGCACTTCAGCGCGCATCGTGGAGAGATTGCCGCTGACGACAACGCGGTTGCGGCCTTCGGACTTGGCCCGATACAGCGCTTCATCCGCGCGGGCGAGCATTTCCGGCAGCGTCTCGCCGCGTCGGTACTGGGCGACGCCGGAGGAGATGGTTACCCGATAGGTCTCGTCGAAAGGCCGCGCCGCTATAGCCGCACGGATCCGCTCGGCGCACTCGGCTGCGCCGCGCAGGGCGGTGCCGGGCAGGATCACGATGAACTCCTCGCCACCGAAGCGACCGAGCGAGCGCCGGTAGTCGCTGCGGTTGAGCGCGTCCATACTGCGCAGTTCCGCACGTACCCGTTTGGCCACGCCGCGCAGAATGCGGTCACCGACCAGGTGGCCATGTTCATCGTTTATGGCCTTGAAGTGGTCGAGGTCGAGAATCACGATCGATACCGGGTTGTTCGAACGGTCCGCGCGACCTTTCTCCCGGGACAGCGTCTCCATGATGTAGTGCCGGTTGAAGGACTTGGTCAGGTGATCGCGCTCGGCCACGCGCGAGACCTTGTGCACCATGTTCTGCAGCTCTGCGTTCCGTTTGTGCAGCTGACTGCGCAACGCGTGCAGGTGATGGGCGAACACCAGCAGCCAGCTGGCCACACCGAGGAACACCACCAGGTTCAGCGCTTCGGCGCCAAACGCCGGTTCGCCCGGCAGCCACTGCAGGCGACCGAACACTGCCGCCGCGTAGCCCAGCGCGGCCAGCAGCATCAGCCGGATGAAAGTCAGCTGGCCGACCTGGAACAGTGCGAACAGCACGGCGGTGATGTACATGCCCAGCGAGAACTCCGCCCCGCCGCTGCGCAAGGCGGTAAAAACGGTGACCCAGACCAGGCCCATCACGCACTGCACCGCGACCATCGGCCCGGGCGGTGGCTGATGCGGACTGGCCGCACGCGCCAGCACGCCGAACAGTGCGTTGGTCGCGGCTACGCCGCATAACAGGAGCATTGCGGCGCCGGCGGGCAGCTCGATGCGTCCCAGGATCATGCCCAGCCACACCAGGCCGGTCCACAATGCATACAGGCCGAACGCCATCACGAAGCGCTGCATCGGATTGCGCGCGAACTCCGGCTGCAGTTCGTCGGCCGTCTGGGAAAATTTCTGGGCGGTCATATTTTTTTTATTGCCGCGGCCAGCCCCAGGGACTGCCGCGGGGCTGGCGTGTTCTATCTGCCTTAGCATCGCAGTCCGGGCCCGGGGCGTCCGTGACCCGGCTCCCGCTATCCGGCCCGTCTGGCGCTTACGTCAAATGATCGGGGCCGCACACTGATTTAGAATGCCGCGACTCGAGACCAGCACATGGCAGCAGACACCACATTCGACGTGATCATCGTCGGCGGCGGACACGCCGGGACCGAGGCCGCCGCCGCCGCGGCACGCATGGGCGCGCGCACGCTGCTGCTGACCCCGAACCTCGAGACCATCGGCCAGATGAGCTGCAACCCGGCGATCGGC
>CBFCXA010000183.1:0-5442 GCA_965601985.1 uncultured Chromatiales bacterium
ACAGCCCGGATAGCCGCAGCGCGCGCATTGCTGCTGTGGCAGCAGCACGTCGATGCGCTCGGCCAGGCTGTCGGTGCGGGCCGGCAGGGCTGCGGCCGCCAGCGCCAGCCCGGTACCAATCAGCGCAGCGAGCCCGGCGAGTACCAGTACCGCACTCATCGCAGAGCGCGGTCAGCCACGCGCCAGGCCGGCAAAACCCATGAATGCCAGTGACATCAGGCCGGCCGTGACCAGCGTAATCGCGGTGCCCCGCCACGGCAGGGGCACGTCGATTTGTTCGACGCGTTCGCGCAGACCGCTGAACAGCAGCATGACCAGTCCGAAGCCGAGGCCCGCGCCGACCCCGTACGCGAGTGCCTCGAGCAGCGAGTCACTCTGCCGGGTATTGAGCAGCGCGACGCCCAGCACCGCACAGTTGGTGGTGATCAGCGGCAGGTAGATACCGAGTACTTCGTGCAGCAGCGGGCTGGTGAAGCGCACCAGCATCTCGGTCAGCTGTACCGCGCCGGCAATAACCAGGATGAAGCTGAGAATGCGCAGATAGCCGAGGTCCAGCGGCAGCAGCAGATAGCGATCGACCAGGTAGCTGAGCCCGGCCGCCAGCGTCAGCACGAAGCAGGTCGCCAGCGACATGCCCAGCGCGGTTTCGTAGCGCTGGCTCGCGCCGAAGAACGGGCACAGCCCGAGAAACTTGGTGAGGACGAAATTGTTGACCAGGACCGTGCCGATCACGATCAGCATCAACTCCGACATCAGCGGATCCGCATCCCCGGCACCGCATCGCTGTCCGGGCTGAGCAGGTAGATGTCCCGGCCGCCGGGTCCGGCGGCCAGCAGCATGCCTTCGGATGTGCCGAAGCGCATTTTGCGCGGCCTGAGGTTCGCAACCAGCACGACCAGCCGGCCCTCGAGGTCCTCGGGCGCGTAGGCGGAGCGAATACCGGCCAGCACCGTGCGCTCCTCGGCCCCGAGGCTGACCCGCACGCGCAGCAGCTTGTCCGCACCGTCGATGGTCTCGGCTGCGACCACGCGGGCCACGCGCAGATCGACGCGCAGAAACTCGTCGATATCGATCATGTCGCCGGCATTCTCCGGCTCACTGGAATCGACTGCGGCCGACTGTGCCTTGACCTGTTCGACCATGGCGCTGACGGCTTTCGGGTCCACGCGGGTCAGCAGCGGCTGAAACTTGTCGATGCGGTGATCCAGCAGTGGCACGGTCCGCGCCGCCCAGTCCAGCTCGCCGGCAGCGAGGAAGCCCTCGGCCGCGCCTGCCAGCGACGGCAGCACCGGCTTGAGATACGTGAGCAGTACACGGAACAGGTTCAGGCCCTGGGTACAGACCAGCTGCACACGCTCAGCCTGCTCCGGGTCCTTGACCAGCACCCAGGGCTTGTGCTCGTCGATGTACTGGTTGGCTCGGTCGGCCAGCGCCATTATCGAACGCATCGCGCGGCCGTATTCCCGCTCCTCGTAGGCCACGGCAATGCTCTCACCGGCCGCGACGAACTCGGCATACAGCTCCGGGTCGTCCAGGCGATCGGCCAGCAACCCGTCCGCGCCGCGCTGGATGAAACCGGAGCAACGGCTGGCGATATTTACGAACTTGCCGACCAGGTCGGAGTTGGTGCGGCTGACAAAGTCTTCGAGGTTCAGGTCGATGTCGTCCAGACCCGAGCCCAGCTTGCAGGCGTAGTAGTAGCGCAGGTACTCCGGGTTCAGGTGCTCGAGGTAAGTCGCTGCGGGAATGAACGAGCCGCGCGACTTGGACATCTTCTGCCCGTCGACGGTCAGAAAGCCATGCACGAAAACCCCGGTGGGCTTGCGATAGCCGGCCGCTTCCAGCACGGCCGGCCAGAACAGCGTGTGGAAATACGCAATGTCCTTGCCGATGAAGTGGTAGAGCTCGGCAGGCGAGTCCGGCGCGAAGAAATAGTCGACGTCTTCACCGCCGATGCGTTCGGCACGATTGGCGACACTGGCCATGTAGCCGACCGGCGCGTCCAGCCAGACATAGAAGTACTTGTCTTCCGTCTCCGGGATGCGGAAGCCGAAATAGGGCGCATCGCGCGAGATGTCCCAGTCCTGCAAGCCTGCCTCGAACCACTCGTCGAGCTTGTTCGCCACGCCGGTATCGACGACGCCGCTGCCGACCCAGGCCTTGAGCGAGTCCTCGAAGTCACCGAGCCGGAAAAAATAGTGTTCCGATTCGCGCTCGACCGGCGGCTGTCCACTCAGCACCGAGCGTGCGTCGACCAGTTCGGAGGGAGAGTAGGTGCGCCCGCAGTTCTCGCAGCTGTCGCCATACTGGTCTTCGGTGCCGCAGTGCGGGCAGGTGCCGCGGACGAAACGGTCCGGCAGGAACATGCCGGCCTGCTCGTCGAAGGCCTGGGATATGTTGCGGCGGGTAATGTGACCGCCGGCTTCCAGTCGCGAGTAGATGGTCTCGACCAGCGCCTGGTTCTCCGGTGAATGCGTGCTGTAGTAGTTGTCGAAATCGACGCCGAAGGCCGCAAAGTCCCGCTGATGCTCGGTGCGGAACCGCTCGACCAGCTGCTCGGGCTCCATATCGAGTTCGCGCGCCCTCAGCATTACCGGCGTGCCGTGCGCGTCGCTGGCGCAGACGTAGGTGCAGTGATGCCCGCGCAGGCGCTGAAAGCGCACCCAGATGTCGGTCTGGATGTACTCGACCAGGTGCCCGATATGAATCGAGTTATTGGCGTAGGGCAGGGCGCTGGTAACCAGGATCTGCCGGTTTTCGGTGGCCATGGGAGCGCGTCGCAGGACGGGATTACGGCGCGTATGCTAGCAGCCGGGCTGCGGCCGGGCGAGGCTTGTCGGCGCGAGCGCTCCGGCGCAATCAGCCCGCTTCGCGGTATTGCTCGAAACCGTGCTTGTCGATCGCTGCCTGGTAGGCGACGCTGCCCTCGATCACGCCGCGATCGAGCATGTCCTTCAGCGCCGAGTCCATGGTCTGCATGCCATGTTGCCGACCACTCTGCATGGTGTTCTCGAGCTGGTCGAGCTTGCCCTGGCGGATCAGGTTCGCGACCGCCGGCGTGTTCACGAGCACCTCCAGCGCCGCCACCAGTCCGGGTTCGCCGGCCCTGGGTACCAGCTGCTGAGAGATCACCCCGCGCAGCGAGGTCGACAGCATGGTGCGCACGTGGCTCTGCTTGTCGACCGGGAAGGAATTCACGATGCGGTCCACCGTGGCGGCGGCGCCATTGGTGTGCAGCGTACCCATTACCAGGATGCCCATCTCGGCGGCGGTCACGGCGATGCTGATGGTTTCCAGGTCACGCAACTCACCGACCAGGATCACGTCGGGGTCTTCGCGCAGTGCCGAGTGCAGGGCCGATGAAAAACTGTCAGTGTGTGCGCCGACTTCGCGCTGGCTGATCAGGCAGCGCTTGCGCTGGTGGACGAACTCGATCGGGTCCTCGATGGTCAGGATGTGCCCGCTGACCCGATCGTTGATGTCGTCAATCATCGCGGCCAGGGTAGTCGACTTGCCGGAGCCGGTCTTGCCCGTCACCAGGATCATGCCCTGGTTGTGCTTGCACATGTTCGCGACCGAGGCCGGCATTTTCAGCTCGTCGAGACTCTTGGCGACCGACGGGATTGCCCGAAACACCGCGCCCATACCGCCGAGATGCCGGAATACGTTGACGCGGAAGCGGGCCACACCCTCCAGCGAGTAGGCGAAGTCAGCTGCATCGTGCTCGTCGAAATCATTGCGCGCCTGCGCCGACATGATTTCCAGCAGCGCATCGCGCACCTCGTCGGCGATCAGAACCCCGGGGTCACTGGCCGCGAGATCGCCATACACGCGCATGCGCAGCGGCTCGCCGGCAATGAAATGCAGATCGGAGCCGTTGCGGGAAATCAGCTGGCGAAGATGCTCGTCGATCGTGTTCAACCGGCCAGCTCCATTTTCGGTAGCATCGAGGTGTCGGTCACGAGATTCTGGAACTTCGCTTTGTCATTGGCGAACCGGTAGGCGTCATCGGGGTCGAAACGCTTGGCGTTGATGCCGTCCAGCAGTGACTGGTCCATGGTCTGCATGCCGGCGTCCTTGCCCATCTGCAGCTGCGCCTGGATCTGGTGGGTCTGGTCGGACATGATCAGGTTGCCGATCGCGCGGGTCATGATCATGATTTCCAGCGCTGCGTGACGCGAGCGCCCGTCCGGCGCCTTGACCAGGTTCTGCGTAATTACGGCGTTCAGGCCCTGGGCCAGGAAGCTCTTGGTCTGCTCGCGCATCTCGCTCGGCAGTGCATCGGCCACGCGGTCGATGGTCTTGACCGCGCCGGTGGTGTGCAGCGTTCCGAGCACCAGGTGACCGGTTTCGGCCGCGGTCATGGCCATCGAGATGGTTTCCGCATCGCGCATTTCGCCGACCAGGATCACGTCCGGATCTTCACGCAGTGCCGCACGGATGCCGTCGGCAAAGGTATGCAGGTGGGTACCGAGTTCACGCTGGACCACCTGCGAGCGCTGGCTTTCGTGCACGAACTCGATCGGGTCTTCCAGGCTGATAATGTTCAGGTTCCGCGTGCGGTTCAGGTAGTCGACCATCGCTGCCAGCGTGGTCGACTTGCCGGTGCCGGTCGAGCCGGTGACCAGGATCATGCCCTGATGATGGTCGCAGAGGCGGGCCAGCACGTCCGGCAGCTTGAGCTCCTCCAGCGTCGGGATGTCCTGCGGAATGAAGCGGAAGGTCGCGCCGATGCCGGTCTCCTTGCGGAACACGTTGACGCGGAAACGGCCTCCGTCTTCGGAGACGTAGGAAAAGTCGAGGTCACGGCCGGACACGAGCCGCTCTTTGAGCTGCGGCGAAAGGATCTCGATGATGTAGGTTTCCAGCTCCGTGCCGGCCAGCTCGCGGAACTTGATCGGCATCAATTCACCGTGCATGCGCAGCATCGGTGGAACACCCACGGCCAGGTGTACGTCGGAACAGCCCTGGGCCAGGCCCAGTTTCAGAAATGCATCAATGCGGGCCATCGGTCAGGCCGCTCGGACGAGAGCGTCGCGCACTTCGTCCATCGATTCGAAGCGCTTGTTCTTGTCGACTTCCATACAGCGTTTTACGACCGCGGCCAGGTTCGGCGGAATTTCGGGGTTTATTTCCTCGCAGAGCTTCGCTTTGCCCTGCACGTGCTGGTACATCACCGCCATGTGGTCGCCCTTGGTGTAGGGCGGCGCACCGGTCAGCATTTCGTAAACGATAACACCAAGGCTGTAGATGTCCGCGCGCGTGTCGACTTTCTTGCCGAGAATCTGCTCAGGTGCCATGTACTTCGGCGAGCCGATTACGTAGCCGGTCTTGGTCAGCTGCGTATCGCCGCTGCTGGCTGCCGCAGCCACGCCGAAATCCACGATCTTCAGCAGTCCCTGGTCATTGATCAGCAGGTTGGCCGGCTTCAGGTCGCGGTGC
>CBFCXA010000184.1:0-5441 GCA_965601985.1 uncultured Chromatiales bacterium
CTACACCCAGGCGCTGAATGCACTGACCCAGGTAGGCCGCAAGCTGCCGAAAAACCTGGCCGCCGAGTACTACCTGATCAAGGCGCAAAGCTACATGGGTCTGGGCGACTACGGCCAGGCCGCCGCCGTGCTCGACGATCAACGCGCGCCGGATGACTGGCTGGCCTACGGCCGTTACAACCTCGGCGTGGCGCTGGTGCGTATGGGCGAGCTGGAAGCGGGCAGCCGGGCTCTCGACAAAGTCGGCCGCCTGTCGACGCGCGCACCGGAACTCAAGAGCCTGCGCGACAAGGCCAACCTGGCGCTCGGCTATGCGCGATTGCAGGCCGGCCAGCCTGGGACCGCGCGCGAGATACTCACGCGTGTGCGGATGCGCGGCCCGTTCTCGAACAAGGCGCTGCTGGGAGTCGGCTGGGCAGACGCGCTGCAGTCGAACTACCGGGGCGCGCTGGCGCCCTGGCTGGCACTCCGCGATCGTGACTTGCTCGACGGGGCCGTGCAGGAATCTTTGCTCGCGGTGCCCTATGCCTTCGGCAAACTCCAAGCGCACGGCTCGGCGGTCGACCACTACCTCGATGCGCTGGATGCCTTCGATGGCGAAATGGGCCGTCTCGACAACGCCATCGACCGCGCGCGCAGTGGCGAGCTGGTGCCGGCTCTGCTGCGAGAAGACGACCCGGACATCAGTCGCTGGTACTGGCAGTTGAAGAACGTCGCGGACAGCGACGAGGCGCGCTACCTGTATCACCTGATGGCTAATCACGATTTCCAGGATGGCCTGCGCAACTATCGCGATATGAGCGCCCTGCTGCGGCACCTGGACGAGTGGCGGGCCAAGCTCGACGCGTTCGAGGACATGCTGGCGACCCGCGAGCAGGCCTATGCCGAGCGTCTGCCGGCCTTCGATCAGCGTATGGAAGAGGCTGATCTCGAGGGCATTCGGCAACGGCGTGACCACATCGCCGCGCAGCTGGAACGCGCCCGCGCCGACCGGGACATCCTCGCGCTGGCCAGCGCCGACGAGCGCTGGCAGTGGGACCTGCTGACCGAGGTCGAGGCCGCGCCTAACTTTGCTTCCACCGATACCGATACGCGCGAACGGCATCGAGTGCTCAAGGGTTTCCTGGCCTGGCAGCTGGATAGGGAACACGACTACCGCTTGTGGCAGCAGGAACGCGCGCTGGCGGACCTCGATGAGGCACTGCTCGCGGTCGAGGAGCGTGCGGCGCGTACCGCGGCCGCGCGCGAGAAGGTGCCGGCCGAGCTGGGCAAGTACGCCGCGCGCATCGCGGCGCTGGCGCCGCGGCTGGAACTGATGCAGCAGCGCCTGAGCACTGCCCTGGGCGGTCAGCAGCAACGCCTGCAGATTCTCGCAGTGAACGAACTCGAAGCGCAGAAGGAGCGTCTTGCGACCTACCGTGTTCAGGCGCGCTTTGCTCTCGCGACCATTTATGACCGTGCCAATGCCACTGCCGCCGAGCGGGGTGAGATGCCGTGAAGCTGGCCCTGCTGACAACCAGCCTCGTGCTGGCCGCCGGCTGGTGGCCATTCGGCGGCGACAAGGAAAAGAGCTATAAGGACGACGAGACCACCATCGCCGACCTCAAGCCAGTCGACGTTGACCTGCGCAGCGAGCCCAGAGTTCCGGAAGCAGCCCGGCAGGCGCGCGAACATTACCGGCGCTTTCTAGAGGTGTCCGAGTCGCAGCCGGAGATGCGCAGCGAAGCGATGCGCCGTTTGGCCGATCTGAACGTGTCGGCCGGCGAGGACGCGGGCATCGTCGGTGACGAAGATACGGTCCACTACCGCGAGGCGATCGAGCTCTATAAGGGCCTGCTGGCTGCGAACCCCGACTACGAGCGGCGCGACCTCATCCTGTACCAGATCGCGCGTGTTCAGGAAGTGCTGGGCGAGAACGACACGGCGCTGGCGACGCTTGACCAGGTCGTGCGCGAATATCCCGACAGTCGCTACTTCGACGAAGTGCAGTTTCGCCGCGGAGAAATACTGTTTGTCGACAAGCGCTACGCGGAGGCCGAATCTGCCTATGCCGCAGTTATCGAAGTCGGCGAAGCCTCTGACTTTTACGAGCAGTCGCTGTACAAGCACGGCTGGTCGCTGTTCAAGCAGGGACTGCATGGCGAGAGCCTGGATTCCTATTTGACGCTGCTCGAGCGCCGCCTGGCTGGTGCTGCCAGCGCCGATGCGGTGCTGGCCAGCCTGTCGCGGCCCGAACGGGAAGTGGTAGACGACACGTTTCGGGTGCTGGCGATCAGTTTCTCCTACATGGACGGCGCGGAAACCGTCGATGAGCTGATGGATCGCCGGCCCGGCATCGCGTTTGCGAACCTGCTGTATGCCGGCCTCGGCGAGCTGTATCTCGACAAGGAGCGCTACACGGATGCGGCCGAGACCTTTGCGGCCTTCGTCGCCCGAGAACCGACGCACGAGGCGTCGCCGGCCCTGCAGGCGCGGGTGATCGATGCCTACACCCTGGGACGTTTTCCGAGCCTGGTGCTCAAGGCCAAGGAAGACTACGTCCGTTACTACGGACTCGACGCCGAATACTGGATCGCGCGCGACCTGGCCGATCACCCGGAAGTCGTCGCCGCGCTCAAGCAGAATCTCAGCGACCTGGCCGGTTACGACCACGCCCGCGCGCAGCAGGATGGCGACACCGAAGCCTACGAGCGCGCGGCCGGCTGGTATCGCCGCTATCTCGCCTATTTCCCCGAGGACCCGGACTCCGCTCAGCGCAGCTTCCTGCTGGCCGAGATCCTCAACGAGCTGGGTCGCTATGGCGAGGCTACCGAGCAGTTCATCGATGCCGCCTATGCCTACGGGCCGCACGAGCGTGCGGCCGAAGCCGGCTACGCAGCGTTGCTGGCCGCGCGTGCTCACGAGGCGCAGCTCGAAGACGAGCTGCTCATGGCCTGGCGCGCGCGCACGGTTGAAGAGTCGCTGCGGTTCGCCGACAGCTTCCCGCAACATATTCAAGCCGGCCCGGTACGCATTAAAGTCGCCGAAGAACTGTTTGCCAGCGGTCAGCTGGCGCGGGCCATCGACGTGGCCGGGCTGGTCGTGACCATGCAGCCGCCGGTGGCCATGGAACTGGAACGCACGGCCTGGCGCGTACTCGGCCACGCGCAGTTCGATCTCGCGCGCTATGCCGAGGCCGAGCAGGCCTACCAGCGGCTGCGCCAGCTGCCGGCCGAACAGCCCGAAGAGCTGGCCGAGATCGATTCACGCATTGCTGCGTCGATCTACCGCCAGGGCGAGCAGGCGCGTGACGCGGGCGAGCTGGACGTCGCGGTGGCACAGTTCCTGCGCGTGCGCGACGCGGTGCCTGGCGACGAAATCGTGCCGACTGCGGTTTACGATGCCGCGGCGATGCTGATGAGCGCCCAGCAGTGGGATCGTGCGGTACCCGTTCTCGAGTCGTTCCGCAGCAGTTATCCGAAGCACGAGTTCGCAGACGACGTGACGCAGAATCTCGCGGTTGCGCTGCAGTCTTCTGGTCGCGGCATCGAGGCCGCGGCCGAGTTCGAGCGCATCGCGGTGCTCGCCAGCGTCGAACCCGAAGTCCATCGCGAAGCCCTGTGGGAGGCGGCGGAACTCTATACGAACGCCGGCTCCGCTGCGGATCAGCGACGCGTGTACGAGCAGATCGTGGAGCGTTTCCCCAATCCGTTGTCCGAATCGATCGAGGCGCGGCAGACGCTGGCCGATCTCGCGGCTGAGCGCGGCGATACCGCGAGCCGGCGACGCTGGCTCGAGGACATCATCGCAGTCGACGCCGCCGCGACTGCCCAGCGCTCCGACCGCAGCAAGACCCTGGCCGCACGCGCCACACTCGAGCTGGCCGAGCCGCTGCGGGATTCCTTCGTGGCTGCAACCTTAAGCATTCCGCTGAAAGACAGCCTGAAGATCAAGAAGAACCGCATGGAGCTGGCGCTCGCCGCCTACGGCAATGCCGCTGCCTACCAGGTCGCGGAGATTACGACAGCGGCGACCTACGAGATTGCCCAGTTGTACTACCGGCTGAGCAAGGACCTGATGGACTCGCAGCGCCCGGCCGGGCTGAACGACGACGAGCTCGAGCAGTACACCATCCTGCTCGAGGAACAGGCCTTTCCGTTCGAGGAGCAGGCCATCGACATCTTCGCAAGCAATGCGGTACGCAGCGCTGACGGCGTATACGACGAATGGGTACAAAAGAGTTTCGAGCAGCTGGCCGAGCTGATGCCGGCCCGCTACGCGAAGTCGGAGAGGAGTGAGACGCTTGTTGCACAACTGGACTGAACGATTGACCTCGGGGCTCACAGCGCTCGTACTGGTGCTTGCGCTGGGCGCCTGCGCCGGTGCGCCCAAGCACGTCGAGGTGGCCGAAGGCGAGGGCGACACGGCGCCTGACTGGCCGGCTGCCGCACTGCGTGACTACGAGCGCGCGCTCGGGTTGATGGATGCCGGACGGGACGAAGACGCCAGCCGCCAGCTGAGCGAGCTGGCCGACCGTTATCCCGAGTACGCCGGTCCGTTGATGAATCTGGGGTTGCTTGCCGCACGTAACGGTGACAGCGAAGCAGCGTCCGGCTACTTCAAGCTTGCGACCAGCATCTGCGCGACCTGCGCGCCGGCCTGGAACCAGCTCGGCATCCTGCACCGCGAGCACGGACGCTTCGCCGAAGCCGAAGAGGCCTACCGGCAGGCGCTGGCCAGCGACCCGGACTATGCGCTCGCGCATTACAACCTCGGCGTGCTCTATGACCTGTACCAGGGCCGCCATGCTGCCGCGGTCGAGCACTACGAGCGCTACGTCGCGCTGGCCGGCGGGTCCGGCGATACCAGGCAGGTCGACCGCTGGATTGCCGACCTGCGGCGCCGGCTCGGCGAGCCCCCGCGGGCCGCGCAAATTGGAGAATCGCAATGAACCGGCAGCTAATGGCGGTCATTCTGCTGGCCTGCCTGTCGACAATGAGTTACTCGGTTTTCGCCACGGATCCGGCGCCCGGGGACACGGAAGTCCCACCCGAACCCGTGATGCAGGTCACGGCAGCCGACCGCCTGGAACTCGACTCGACGTCGATCCGCGGCAACCAGGAATTGCCCAAAGTGCTCTACATCGTGCCGTGGAAGGATCCGGCACTGGGTGACCTGGTCGGCAAACCGGTGAACAGCCTGGTCGACGAGGTGCTCTCACCCGTAGACCGTGAAGTATTCCGCAGACAGACGGACTACTTCGATCAATTGTATGGGGACGAGAGCTAGGTGTGTTTCCGGCGGCCGTTCAGTGTCAGCGGCCGCCGGTGTCGTTGTGAGCAGAGCCCGGGCAAAAGCTGCGAGCCTGCATCGAGGAGGAGAGAGACATGGAAGTCTATACGAGCGTCGTGAGCTTCTTTCAGGACGGCGGGGTATTCATGTACCCGATCGTCATCGTGTTC
>CBFCXA010000185.1:0-5415 GCA_965601985.1 uncultured Chromatiales bacterium
CGCGAGTCTGCATGCGCTGCTGCCGGTACTGGTCGACAACGCCGCCGTATTCGGTCTCGCCTGGGGGCTGTACGGGGCCGGCGCACTGGCCGGCGCCGCGCTGTTCCCGATGTTTGCCAGGCGTCTGAATCCGGGCCAGCAGCTGAGTGCGGGCATCCTGGCGCACGCGGTCATTCTCGCGGGCGTGGCGCTGCTGGACACCGTCGCGCTGCGGCTGGCTCTGTTGCTGCTGCTCGGGGTTGCCTGGTTCCAGGTCATGTCCAGCGCGCAACTCGCGGTCCAGCGCGTGCTGCCGGAACGCCTGCGGGCCCGCGGGATGGGATTGTTTACCAGCGTGGTCATGGCCGGCTTCGGGCTCGGCGCTCCGGTCTGGGGCCTGCTGGCCAGGTGGACGACGCCCGAACTCGGCGTGCTGTCGGCTGCGGCGCTGTCTGCCGCGGCGCTGGGCTTTACCCATCGTTACGGTATGCCGCTGCAACCGGCCGAGGTAACGGCCGCGAGCAACGACTAGAATTTCGAGCGTAGCGACTACAGGCCGGGACAGATCGGGTTCCTCGCAGGCGGAGTACAAAAACATGACAACAACACCCTTTGCGCAGTCGGTGCTCGCCACGTTGCTGCTGTCATCGGCCGGCAACGCGGCCTGGGCCGACGGGCCGGGCGACTGGCCCGCCTTCGGCAATGATCCGGGGGGCAGCCAGTATTCGTCGCTGAACCAGCTGACGCCGGACAACGTCGCCGGTCTCGAAGTCGCGTGGATTCATCGTTCCGGTGATTTCAAGCTGAATCCCTTCGGCACCTCACTGCAGGTCGTGCCGATCAAGGTCAACGGACTGCTCTACTACTGCACGCCGTTCAACCGGGTGTTCGCGCTGGATCCGGCAACCGGCGCAGAGCGCTGGGTATTCGACCCGCACGCGCCCGATCCGGAGACCGGCGAGCCGCTGATCGACGGCGAGCGACTGTCGGGCACCTGCCGGGGTGTTGCCTACTGGCAGGCCAACGAAGCTGCGCCGGACCAGCTCTGCCAGAAGCGCATCTTCAAAGCCGACCGCGGCGGCAACCTGTGGGCCATCGACGCCGACACCGGGCGCGCCTGCCTGGATTTCGGCGCCGGGGCCGGTCATCCGGGCCGGGTCACTAACGCCGACTATGAAATGTACGGCGAGGGCTTCGTCGGCATGCCATCGCCGCCCGCGGTGGTCGGCGATACCGTCGTCGGCGCGGTTGCATCCAATGACGGTGTGCAGGACGCCAATGACGGCATCGTGCGCGGCTGGGACGTGCGCAGCGGCGAACTCAAGTGGGCGTTCAACCCGATCCCGGAGGACCGGCGCGATCAGACCGGTGCGGCGAACGTCTGGTCGACCATGAGCGCGGACGCTGAGCGCAAGCTCGTGTTCCTGCCGATGACCAGCCCGTCGACCGACTACTACGGCGGCAGTCGCCGCTTCCCGATCCCCTATGCGAACGCGCTGATGGCCCTGAATGGCGACACCGGCGAGATTGCCTGGCATTTCCAGACCGTGCGCCACGATCTGTTCGACTACGACCTGGTCGGCCACCCGCTGCTGGTCACTATCCAGCGCGACGGCCGGGCACGCGAGGTCGCGATCCTGCAGACCAAGATGGGCTGGCTGTTCGTATTCGACCGCGACTCCGGCGAACCGATCTGGCCGATCGAGGAAATGGCGGCACCTGCTACCAATACGCCGGAAGACGAAGCCGCGCCGACCCAGCCGTATCCGGTGCTGCCGGAACCTTTCGCCGGGCAACACATCGACCGGGAAGACCTGTTCGGCCTTACGCCCATCGACCGGGGCTGGTGCCAGTCGGAGTTCGACGAAATGCGTTACGAGGGCCTGTATACGCCGCCCGACCTGCGCGAGGCCCTGCTGTTCCCGTCTGCGCTGGGCGGCGGCAACTGGGGCGGCGCGGCGTTCCATGCCGACAGCAACACGCTGATCATCAAGGCCGAGAACCTGGCGACGCGACTGCGGCTCGAGCCGAAGGCCGGCCGGCCCGACGACGAGTTCACCACGATCGATTACCTGACGCGTCCTCTAAAGGGCGTGCCGTACGCAGCAGTGGGCGAGATTTTCATGTCGCCGCTGGGCATACCCTGCACCCCGACGCCCTGGGGCACGCTGAGCGCCATCGACATGGACAGCGGCAGGCTCGAATGGCAGATACCGCTGGGTCAGGTCAAGCGCTTCGGCATCACCGCACCTGCGTCTTTCGGCTGGGGCTCGCCGAACATCGGCGGACCGATCGTCACCGGCGGCGGACTGATATTCGTCGCCGGTGCGATAGACGAGAAAATCCGCGCTATCCGCATTACCGACGGCGAAGAACTCTGGCAGGCGAAACTGCCCTTCATGGCGACTTCCGTGCCGATGACCTATATGGCCGACGGCCGCCAGTACCTGGTGATCGCGGCCGGCGGAACCGCGCGGGTCACGGAAGACCTCGGCGATGCGCTGGTCGCCTTCGCACTGCCGGAAGATTAATTCGCGATTGCCTACAATGCCCGCAACGCCCGGGTGGCGAAATTGGTAGACGCAAGGGACTTAAAATCCCTCGGGGGCAACCCTGTGCCGGTTCGAGTCCGGCCCCGGGCACCATTCATTCGACCGGCCTGTCCTCACCGAGCCAGGCCGCCAGCGCCCGGACGGATGGTCGTTCGAACAGGTCTTCTACCTCGACACGACCCGGGAATTGCTCCTCGAGGCGCTCGTGAATCTCGACCAGCGCCAGTGAGTTGACGCCGGCATCGAACAGGTCGTCGTCGACACCAATCTTCTGATCGACGACCACTTCGGCGCAGATGTCGAGCAGTTGCTGCTCGATCTCGCTCACCGACGCGTCCGCCGGCGCTGCGGCGTTGGCAATAGCTGCGTCCGCCGCGTCGATTTCGGCGGCAAATTCGCCGGCCAGGTAGGCCGCGGCCAGCTTGCGTCGCTGCAGCTTGCCGCTGGTGGTCTTGGGGATAGCGCGGACCGGCACGCAGTGGTCGAGTTCGACACCGGTCTGTTCGACCAGCGCGCGCCGAACCTGGCGTGACAGGCTGACGAAATCCTCCGGGCTGCCGCGGTGGAGCAGGAAGGCGATCACCTGTTCCAGGTCTTCGCGCGTGCCCGGCTGGCGAACCGCAGCGATAGCTATCTTGCCGAGCTCGGTCGCACCCTGTTTCGCCGCGACCGCTTCGAGATCGTGCGGATAGTAGTTTTCGCCGTTGACGAACAAAATTTCCTTGGAACGGCCGCAGACGTACAGTTCGCCGTCACGGAAGAAGCCCAGGTCACCGGTGTCCAGCCAGCCGTCGGCGGTAAACGGCTGCTCGATGTCGCCCTGCGGGCCCAGGTAGCCATCGGTCACGTTACCACCGCGAATCTGGATGCGTCCGACGGTCGCGTCAGGCAGGGTCTGTCCGCCATCGTCGGCGATCCGGCAATCGCAATGATCCAGCGGATGACCACAACCCACCAGCTCGATCGCGTCCGGGTCGTCGGCATCGACTAACTCAACGGTGTCGCTCACGCCCAGCCGGCGTCGGTTTAGCTGCAGCGTCGGGAAAGCCCGTCCCGGGGCCGGGATGGTCACCGCAAGGCTGGCTTCCGCCAGCCCGTACACGGGAAACATGGTTTCATGCCGCAGGCCAAAGGGCGCCATGGCCTCGAGAAACTCGCGGCAGACCTCCGGCAGGATCGGTTCGGCGCCGTTGTAGATCAGGCGAACGCGATCCAGGCGCACGTCGTCCAGTCCCTTGCTGCGAAACACCTTGAGCACATGCTTGAAGCCAAAGTTCGGCGAGCTGAGCACACTCGCGCCGAGCCGGTGCGCTTCTTCCAGCCACAGCAGCGGACGGCGGGTGAACAACTGGGTGTCCATGACGGCCCCGTCGACACCCATTGAGATCGCGGACAGGTACATGCCGATCAAGCCCATGTCGTGGGTCAGCGGCATCCAGCTCAGCATGACATCATCGCCGCGCAGTTCCGAGCGCGTGCTGATGTCGCCGATATTGGTAAGCAGGTTGGCGTGGGTCAGCTGCACACCCTTCGGATCGCTGGTCGAGCCGGACGAAAACTGAATCAGCGCGAGGTCATTGGCCCGGGACTCGTGCACCGCGCCGGACGTGGCCACACTGTCGATGCGCTCGACCGGAAAACAGCGTTGCAGCAAGGCGCCGACCTCGGCCTTCAACCCGGCCTCGCCGCCGAAATCTGCCAGCCGGCGCATGCGCGCCTCGTCGGTGTAGATCCAGGCGTTGCCGAGCAGGGAGAAGATCCGGAGCAGCTTGTGCCGGTGATCGTCGCTGATGCCGACCGCGACAGGCACCGGCACCAGCCCGCCGAACTGGCAGGCCCAGAAGCCGTCGACGAACTGCTCGGTCGACGGCGTGAACAGAATCACGCGGTCTCCCGGCTGCATGCCGCTTGCCTGGAAGTGATGCAGCACGCCGAGCGCGTTCGCGAGCGTTTCGGAATAGGCGACCCGTCGTCGGTCCGACTGGCCGTCGATGTACTCGATGCCACGCGTGCCGCTATCGTGTTGGCGAAGTATATCGGGCAGGGTCTGCCGGCTCGGCATCGGGACGCACTCTGGATTCGCGACGCGCGATAGTATGCCAGAGGGGCGGCGACCAACCGCGTTGCCGCTGTGTGCGGCAGGGCCTAGACTCTGGCCGCCCGCCTGGACCCAGCATGAACGATTCGAGTGAACCAGAACGGCCGGCGGCCTATGCGCCCCGGCAACGCGCGATGGACGCGCGCCGTACCGCGCCTGGGCAGACCTCGTCACGGCGCATGTCGACCGGGCGACGGATCTGGTACTGGTTGATCATTACGCTCGGGCGCGGCGTACTGCGCCTGTTCTGGTCCAGTTGCCGACTGGTGGCAGTTGTCGGTGAGCAGCACCTCGACCAGCTGCGCGATGACGATCAGCCAGGCATTGCCGTCTACTGGCACCAGATGCACATCATGGTCTCGAACTACCTGCTGCGCCGGCTCGACAAGGGCGACCGCATCGGTTTTCTGATCAGCCCGTCAGTCAGCGGTGAGGTCCCGGCAGCGGTCGCGCGACGCTGGGGCGCCACGGTCGTGCGCGGCAGCTCCAGCCGGACCGGGGCCCAGGCGCTGCGTGACGTACACCTGGCGTTGAAAAAAAACCGACTGCTGATCGCGCTGAACCCGGACGGGCCGAAGGGCCCGATCCATGAGTTCAAGACCGGCGCAATCCTGCTGTCGCGTATGGCCGGCGCGCCAATCGTACCGATGGCCTATGCGGCATCGCGTTGCACCTGGTGGAACAGCTGGGACCGGTTCCTCGTGCCCTGGCCGTTCAGCCGCGTTGCGATCGTGATCGGCGAACCGGTGCAGATACCCCGCGGCGGCGGGGCCGAGCAACTCGCCG
>CBFCXA010000186.1:0-5387 GCA_965601985.1 uncultured Chromatiales bacterium
CACTGGTACTCGCAGCGGGAGTTCACCTACAACGGCATCACGCAAAAGAACCGCAATGCGCTGTTATGGCGCGATCCGAGCGTCGATGGCATGAAGACCGGCATGACCGACGCGGCCGGCTACTGCCTGGTATCGACCGCGGAACGCGAAGGCATGCGGCTGATTGCCGTGGTGCTCGGCGCGCGCAGCCCGACGGCCCGGGCCAACGACTCGCAGGCGCTGCTGAACTATGGCTTTCGTTTTTACGAGACCCGGCTGCTGTATCCGGCCGGCGGCCCGGTTACCGAGGCGCGCGTCTGGAAAGGCCAGGCGGAGAGTGCCGACCTCGCCGTTCGCGAAGACATATACGTGACCATTCCGCGCGGGAGCTACGAACTGCTCAAGCCGGAAGTAAACCTTGCCGGCGAACTGATTGCGCCGGTCGACCCGAGCGCGCGCCTTGGTACGCTGCGCGTCAGTCTGGCGGAAGAAACCCTGGCCGAGGCCAACCTGTTCGTCAACAACGCAATCGACAGCGGCTCGCTGTGGCAGCAGGCTCGCGACTCCGTCCTGCTCTGGTTCGAGTAAAAGCGCGGCGCCGATGGCCGGAGAGCTGCCTGTCGCCTGCCTGAACGGCGAGTTTCTGCCGCTGAGCGAGGCACGCGTCTCGCCGCTGGACCGCGCATTCCTGTTCGGCGACGCAGTCTACGAGGTAGTCCCGTTCTTCAATGGCCGGCCGCTGCAGACCGAAGCACACCTGGCGCGTCTGCGTGCCAGCCTGGACGCCGTCGGTATTCAGGTCGGGCTCACGAACGACGATTTCCGCACGCTGATCGGAGAGCTTGCCCAGCGTAACGGCGGCGGCAACCTGGTGGTTTACCTGCAGATAAGCCGTGGTACCGACCTCGAACGCGCCCATGTCGCCGCGCGTGAACTTCAGCCGACCGTGTTTGCCATGGCGAGTGCAATTCCCGCCTGGAAGCCTTCACCGGGCATTACCGCGATCACGTGCCCGGATACGCGCTGGGCGCGCTGCGACATCAAGTCGACCGCGCTGCTGGCGAACGTGATGCAGCTGGCCGAGGCCCGTCGCCAGGACGCGGACGAGGCACTGATGCTGCGCGACGGCGAACTGACCGAGGGCACGACCACGTCGGTACTGATCGTGGAAGCAGGTCGACTGATCCGGCGGCCCAACAGCACGGCGATACTGCCCGGTACGACCATCGACCTGATAGCCGATCTCGCCGCGCAGGCCGGCATCGAGGTGACCGGGGAAGCAATCAGCGAGTCGCGGTTACGGGCCGCGGATGAAATCTGGATTACCAGCGCCGGACGGGGCGTTCAGCCGGTAGTCAGGCTGGATGGCCAGGCGGTAGGCGACGGCCAACCGGGAGCGTTCTACAATCGGGTAGCCGCCCGTTTCGAAGCCCATATCAATGCCTCCTGACGATGACGACAGCGTATTTGAGTTCCCCTGCCGCTTCCCGGTCAAAGCGATGGGGCGCGAGACAGAGGGTTTCCCGGCGCATGTCATGGAGCTGGTGCAGGCAGCAGTCGGCGAGGTAGAGCACGAAGACGTCGTCGTGCGGCCCAGCAGCAAGGGCAGATTCCTGTCGGTAACCGTTACTTTTACCGCGGAAAGCAGGGACCAGCTGGACGACGTTTATCGCAACCTGACCGGCAGCAAGCGCATTCTCTTTGTCCTCTGATCCCGGCATACGGGTACACGAACTCGGGCGCGTCGACTACCAGGAGACGCTCGCGAGGATGCAGGCCTTTGTCGACCAGCGCGGCCCCGATACCCCGGATGAAGTCTGGTTGCTGGAACACGATCCCGTGTACACGCTTGGCATCAATGCCGATCGCGCGCACGTATTGGATGCCGGCGCGATACCGGTCGTGCAGGTCGATCGCGGCGGCCAGGTGACCTATCACGGGCCCGGGCAGCTGGTTGCCTACGTGATGCTGGACGTGCGCCGCGCGAGGCTCGGCGTACGCGAACTGGTGACGCGACTGGAAAAAGCGGTAATCGACACGCTCAAGGTCTACGGAATACCCTCGGCAGCCCGTTGCGATGCGCCGGGTGTCTACGTGGGCGACGCGAAAATCGCCAGTCTCGGACTGCGCATAAAAAAAGGTTCCAGCTACCATGGCCTCGCGGTAAACGTGGACATGGAACTGGAACCTTTCAGCCGGATCGATCCCTGCGGTTACGCAGGCATGCCGGTTACACAGGTGTCAGAACAGGGGGGGCCTGACAGCCTGGCAGAGTTTTCGCGGAACTTCAGGCCCCGACTTTTGGCGTCGTTGACGAAGCCTGCTTCGACTCGGTGATTTCTGGACGTCGCGGGTTACGACCCCGCCAGGCGCCCTCTTCCATCACCAACGTCTCGACTTCGGCGCGACGCAGGTAGCAGAAAGTCTTCTGATCCTGCTCACCGCGCAGGTTCAGCCACACTTCGTAGTTGGCTCCGCGCGATTTGACCTTGATCAGCTTGGCGACCACTTCTTCGCCGGCCTCGGCGGTGGCGGCAAGCTTGCAGGCCTCGACCGCATCCTTGGCGCGAGCGGCCATGGCGCCATCGGCGGCAACCAGCGTCAGGGCCAGAAGCCCCAGAGATATAAAAGTTTTACGACTCATCCCGATCCTCCAAGTTTTCGGTTAACGTTCCGGACGCCCTGTCGATCCCTCGACTGTCCGTCGTTAACCCGAATTTCGCGCCTTCCGGACCAACGGATTCAGACCTGGCAGTAGTGATTCGGCGGCATTCGCGGATGACCGACAGGTGGTAAGGCAGAGGATTTTGCTGCGTTGCAGCTCGTTGGCAGATTGCGAATGCCGCGCAGAGAGCGCCTAGTCGCGGCGGCCCGCAGCAGCCGGGTCGCGCAAAGCCCGGTCCAGCACCACGAGCCGCTCCGGTGTCCCGACGTCGGTCCAGGCGCCGGCATGCAGTTCGCCGCTCACCCGGCCTTGCTTCATCGCGTCGATCAGCAGCGGCGCCAGCGGAAAGATGCCGGGGGTCTGTCCGTCGAGCAGCTTCGGGTGCAGCAGCGCCAGCCCGGAATAGGTGAGCCGGCTGCTGCCGTCAGCCCGGATCCGGCCGTCGTCGAGGCAGAAGTCGCCACCGGGATGGTGATCCGGGTTCGGCACCATCACCAGGTGCGCCAGGTCGCCATCGGCCAGGCTTATCGCCGGAAAAGAGTAGTCGCTGTAGACATCGCCGTTCACCAGCCAGAAAGCATCCGGGCCCAGCAATGGCAGGGCCTTGAGAATACCGCCGCCGGTTTCCAGCGCCTGCGCGCCCTCGTCGCTGTAGCGAACTTCCAGGCCATAGCGGGCGCCGTTGCCAAGCCAGTCCCTGATCCGCTGCCCCCGCCAGGCCAGATTCACCACCACCCGCTGCACACCGGCCCTGGCCAGCGCATGCAGCGGGTAGTGCAGCAATGGCTGACCACCGGCTTCGAGCAGCGGCTTGGGCCGGTCGTCGGTAAGCGGCCGCATCCGCTCGCCGCGACCGGCGGCCAGCAACATCGCCGTATGAGGGGCAGTCAATCGAAACTCGCATGCAACCGAACAAGAGTGCGGAATGGTCCGCGTCGCCGCGCGGTGCGTCAACGCTTTTCCGCGCGGCTGGAAGCAGCCGTGGCTATAATTCCGCAGCCTCTGCCGGGATGTTTCTGTGCGCTTACCTCCGCTGACCGTGACGTTGGTTGCTGCGCTCGTATGCGCCCCGCCAGCGTGGACCCAGGAAGCAGGACGAGTCAGCAACTGGGTCAGCTGTCCGGTAGAGCGGCCTCCTGGGTCCGAAGGCAGCGCCGAGCTCGCCGAGGACGAGCTGGAGATTCTCAGCGGCCGGGTCGAATTCCAGATCGACGGCGACGCCCGGTTCACCGACGACATAATCCTGCGCACCGGAAATCGCACTCTGCGCGCCAGCGACGCGCAATTCGACCAGGCCAGGGGACTGTTCAGCGTTACCGGCGACGTCGAGTTTCGCGATCCGAACGGCCGGGTAAGCGCCCAGAAGGCGCGCTTCGACCAGCTGCGCGAGGAAGTGCGTTTCGAAAATGCCGAGTTCGAGATCTGGTCAGTACCGGCGCGCGGTCGCGCGGACGAAATCGAGCTGTCCGGCGAAGGCCGTGCGCGCCTGGACGACGTGAGTTACACCGCCTGCCCGATCGGCAACGACGACTGGCTGGTCGAAGCCGGCGAGATCAAGCTCGACCAGAAGGCCGGCATTGCCTCGGCGAAAGACGCCAAATTTCGCGTGCGCGGCGTGCCGGTTTTCTATGTGCCCTACATTTCCTATCCGATTGCCAACGAACGGAAAAGTGGCTGGCTGATCCCCAATTTCGGTACCAGCCGCCAGCGCGGCCTCGATATCTCTGCGCCCTGGTACTGGAACATCGCGCCGAACATGGACGCTACGATCACCCCGCGCTTCATGTCCGAGCGCGGCCTGCAGATGGGCGGCGAATATCGCTACCTGACCGAAGACCACGCAGGCACACTGACCGGCGAATACCTGTTCGAGGACGACGAGACGGGTGCCGAGCGCTGGCTGGGCGCCATCGATCATGCCTCCGACCTGCCGCTGGGCCTGCGCGGCACCGTCAACATGATCGCAGTCTCGGACTCCGGTTACTTCGAAGACCTGTCATCCAGCCTGGCCAGCACCAGCCAGACGCACCTGCCGCGCTTTGCCGACCTGCAGTACTTCGGCGGTCCCTGGACTGCGCGACTGCGCATCGAGGACTACCAGACCATCGATGAAACCCTGCTGCCGGAAGAATTTCCCTACGCGCGACTGCCCGAACTCGATGTATTCGGTTTCGATCCCAATGGCGTGCTGGGGCTCAGCTACAGCCTGCGTGCAAATGTTGCCTGGTTCGAGCGCGATGTCGGGGTGACCGGGCTGCGCGCCCACATCCTGCCGGAAGTCTCGCGCGCATTCCGGATCGGCATCGTCGATATCGAGCCATCAGTTGCACTGGACCACACCCTCTATCGGCTGCGGGATACAGAACCCGGTCAGAACGACTCGCCGTCACGCACCGTACCGATCGGCAGCCTCGACATAAGCAGCACCTTCGAGCGGATCACCAAAGACTCGAAGTGGCTGCAGACGCTGGAGCCGCGGGTGCTCTACACGTTCATCCCGTTCAGCGACCAGGAAGATCTGCCGGTGTTCGACACCATCGAGCCGAACCTGAACATCGTCCAGCTGTTTCGGCGCAACCGCTTTATCGGACTGGATCGCCTGGCCGATACCAACCAGCTGGCGCTGGGCATCAGCACGCGGCTGATCACGGCCGACACGGGCGAGGAATTCCTGCGGGCGACGCTCGGCCAGGTGCGCTACCTGAGTACACAGCGCGTGGCCCTGCCCGACGGACTGCCGAAC
>CBFCXA010000187.1:0-5350 GCA_965601985.1 uncultured Chromatiales bacterium
GAACTGAACGCCGCGGCCATCGGCCAGGAAGTCGCCGTGGCCGGCTGGGTGCACCGTCGCCGCGACCACGGCGGCGTGATTTTCATCGACCTGCGCGACCGCGACGGCCTGCTGCAGGTGGTCTTCGACCCGGATCGCCCGGAGATCTTTGCCGAGGCCGAACGGGTCCGCGGCGAGTACGTGCTGGCCGTGCGCGGCACCGTGCGCGCGCGCCCGGAAGGTACGGTGAACACGAAGCTGCCCAGCGGTGAGGTCGAGGTGCTGGCCAGCGAGCTGGAGGTGCTGAACGCGGCCGAAACGCCGCCCTTCCATCACGACGAGCACGCCAACGAAGACCTGCGGCTGCGCTACCGGTATCTCGACCTGCGCCGCGAGGACATGAGCGAGCGCCTGAAACTGCGCCACCGGGTCACCCGGGAGCTGCGGCGTTTCCTCGACGAACAGGGTTTCATCGACATCGAAACGCCGGTGCTGACCCGCGCCACGCCGGAAGGCGCGCGCGATTACATCGTGCCCAGCCGCACACATCCTGGTGAGTTCTTTGCGCTGCCGCAGTCGCCGCAGCTGTTCAAGCAGCTTTTGATGATGTCCGGCTTCGACCGCTACTACCAGATCGCGCGTTGCTTCCGCGACGAGGACCTGCGCGCCGATCGCCAGCCCGAATTCACGCAGCTCGACATCGAGCTCTCGTTCATGGACGAGAACGCAATCATGCAGCTGATGGAGCAGCTGATCCGCGAGCTGTTTCGTAACGTGCTTGGCGAGGAGTTGCCCGACCCGTTCCCGCGCATGGGCTATGCGGACGCGGTCGAGCGTTTCGGTATCGACCGGCCCGACCTGCGTATACCGCTGGAGCTGTTGGAAGTCAGCGACCTGATGACCGGCGTCGACTTCAAGGTGTTCGCCGGCCCGGCCGCCGACCCGGACAGCCGGGTCGCGGCGCTGAAGCTGCCGGGCGGCGCCAGTCTGACGCGCAAGGCGATCGACGACTACACGGATTTCGTCGGCCGCTACGGTGCGCGCGGGCTGGCCTATATCAAGGTCAACGAAGTTGCGGCCGGCCGTGAAGGCCTTCAGTCGCCGATTCTCAAGTTCCTGCCGGACGACACGGTCAATGCGCTGGTCAAGCGGCTGGACCTGGCCGACGGTGACCTGGTGTTCTTCGGCGCCGACAAGACGCAGGTGGTCAACGATTCGCTGGGCGCGCTGCGCGTGCAGCTGGGTCACGACCAGGGGCTGGTCGAGACCGGCTGGCGGCCGGTGTGGATCGTCGACTTTCCGATGTTCGACTGGGATGCCGGCGAGAAACGCTGGAACGCGCTACATCACCCGTTTACCGCGCCGAGCTATGACGACCCGGTCGAGCTGGAAGCGGTGCCGGGCAATTCCCTGTCGCGCGCCTACGACATGGTGCTCAACGGCAGCGAAATCGGCGGCGGCTCGATCCGTATTCACCGCGAGGACATCCAGTCGGCGGTATTCCGCATCCTTGGCATCGACGAGCAAGAGGCCGAGAACAAGTTCGGTTTTCTGCTGCGCGCGCTGCGCTATGGCTGCCCGCCACATGGCGGGATCGCGTTCGGGCTGGATCGCCTGGTGATGTTGATGAGCGGAGCCAGCAGTATCCGCGACGTCATCGCGTTTCCGAAGACGCAGACGGCCAGCTGTCTGCTGACCGAAGCGCCGAGCCCGGTTTCGCCCGCGCAGCTCAGGGAAACTGGCATCCGGCTGCGCAAGAGTGCTGACAGCGGCTGAGACCGCCGCGGACTTTGCGTGACGCCAGCTGACGACACCGTCGTCGTCCTCATTCACGGGCTGTGGATGCACGGTACCGTGATGAGCGTGATCGCGGACCGGCTCGAAGAGCATTCGGTCGGCGAGATCCAGACCTACAGTTACCCGTCAGTCAGTGCCGGTATCGATGAGAACGTCGAACGGCTCGGTGAGTTCCTTGCCGGCCTGTCTCAGTCGCGCATCGACCTGGTCGGGCACAGTCTCGGTGGCGTAATCGCGCTGCACACGGTGCTGGAACGCAAGCCCGAGCGCATCGGCCGCATTGTCTGTCTCGGCTCCCCGCTGACTGACAGCAGTACGGCGCGCGCGTTACAGGAATGGCCGGGCGGCTCGTCGTTGCTCGGGGATGCGATTCGTGATGCGGTGCTGAATCATCCCTTGACGTCCTGGCCGGGGGAACCGCAGGCCGGGATGATTGCCGGCGACCTGGCGATGGGGGCGGGGCTGCTGCTGAATGCGCTCAAGGGGGACAACGACGGGACGGTTGCGGTGGATGAGACGCGTTTGCCGGGGTTGACCGATCACATCGTGTTGCCTTTGAGTCATACGGGGATGTTGTTGTCTTCGTCTGTTGTTGAGCAGACGGCGCATTTTCTCAAGCACGGAAGTTTCAAGCGCGACTGACACTATCGGCAGCGGGCGAGTGACGGTCGGGGTATACGGGACACGCTGTGAATACGTCCGTGTACGCTCGGCGGCGCGCGTCCCTGCGCGCCGACGGTCCCGCATACCCCGACCGTCACTCGCCGGACACTGCGTCGGCGCGTTCAGGCGTTCTCGCTGCGTAGCTTTTTGAGCTTGTATAGCGCGTCGAGGGCCTGGCGGGGGGTGAGATCGTCCGGATCTAGGGCGTCGAGCGCTTCGCTTGCGGGGTCGGGTAGTGCAGGCGGTTCGGATGGCGGTTCCAGGGCCAGTGACTGCTGCGGGCCGGTGGCGGCGCGCTGGTTGGCGGACTGGGTTTCGAGTTCCTGCAGGTAGCTGCGGGCGCGGGTGATGACGGGCGGCGGGACGCCGGCGAGGCGGGCGACCTGCAGGCCGTAGCTCTGGTTGGCCGGGCCGTCGCGCACGCTGTGCAGAAAAACCAGTTCGTCGCCGTGCTCGGTGGCGTCCAGGTGCAGATTGGCGCAGGTGGGCAGTTCGTCGGCCAGGGCGGTGAGTTCGAAGTAGTGGGTCGCGAACAGCGTGAAGGCGCGGACGTCCTTGCCGATCTGCCAAGCGGTGGCCCAGGCCAGCGACAGGCCGTCGAAGGTGCTGGTGCCGCGGCCGATTTCGTCCATCAGTACCAGGCTCTGGTCGGTGGCGTTGTTCAGGATGTCGGCGGTTTCGGTCATTTCGACCATGAAGGTGGAGCGGCCGCCGGACAGGTCGTCGGCTGCGCCGATGCGGGTGAAGATGCGGTCGATCGGACCGATACGGGCAGCCTCGGCCGGGACGAAGCAGCCGGCGTGCGCGAGTATCACGATCAGTGCGGCCTGGCGCATGTAGGTCGACTTGCCGCCCATGTTCGGGCCGGTGACGATCAGCAGACGGCGCTGGTCGTTCATCTCCAGGTCATTGGGTACGAAGGCTTGTTCTGAAACCTGCTCGACTACCGGGTGCCGTCCGGCGCGGATCTCGAGTACCGCCTCTTCGCTCAGCTCCGGCCGGCGCAGACCGAGTTCGGCGGCGCGCCGCGCGAAGCTGATCAGCATGTCGAGTTCGGCCAGGGCCGCGGCCAGCGTCTGCAGTGCACCCAGCAGCGTCAGATGGGATTCGAGCAATTCACCGTAGAGCCGCTTTTCACGGGCCAGCGCGCGTTCCCGGCTGGACAGTACCTTGCCTTCGAAGCGCTTGAGTTCGGGTGTGATGAAGCGTTCCGCGCCCTTCAAGGTCTGGCGGCGGGTGTAGTCATCCGGCGCGGTCTGCGCCTGCGCCTTGCTGATCTCGATGTAGTAACCGTGTACACGGTTGTAGCCGACTTTGAGTGACGGCAGCCCGGTGCGTTCACGCTCGCGCCGCTCGAGATCCTCGAGGTACTGATCGGCCCCGCGGCTGATGTCGCGCAGCTCGTCGAGCTCGGCATCGTAACCGGCCGCAATGACGCCGCCGTCGCGGATCAGTGCGGGCGGCTCTTCGACCAGCGCGCGCTGCAGTCGATCGAGCAGCACCGGCTGGTCGGGCATTCGGTCTGCCAGCTCGTCCAGCAGCGGCGCGGCCGGTAGTGCGGCGCGCAGTGCCGGCAGCGTGGCCAGCGCGTCGCGCAGCTGGGCCAGGTCACGCGGCCGGGCAGTCTGCAGGCCGATACGCGCGAGGATGCGCTCGAGGTCGCCGACCTGGCGGAGCCCGGCGACGAGTTTCTCACTGCCGCCTGCTTCGAGTGCGGCAGTGGCCGCATAGCGCGCATTCAGACGCGCGTGATCGCGCAGCGGCCGATTCAGGCTGCGGCGCAGCCGGCGGCTGCCCATGGCTGTGGCGCAGCGATCGATGATGCCGGCCAGCGTATGCTCGTCACGACCCGCCAGGCTGCGGTCGATCTCCAGGTTGCGTCGGGTTGCGGCATCCAGCAGCAGTGCATCGTCACGCCGTTCGGTTTTCAGTCCGGCGATATGCGGCAGGCTGCCCCGTTGCGTGTCGCCGACATAACGCAGCAGGCAACCGGCCGCACGGATGGCGCCAGTCAGTTCCGCGCAACCGAAGCCGCCCAGGTCGCGCACGCCGAACTGCGTGCAGAGTTCCCGCTGCGCGCTGTCCAGGTCGAACTGCCAGGGCGGCAGGCGGCGCAGGCCGTCCGGTTCGGCCGTCAGTGCCTGCTCCTCGCTGACCAGCAGTTCGGCCGGTTCGAGGCGGGCCAGTTCCGCCGGCAAGGCATCCGGGCCGGTGAGTTCGAGCACGCGAAAGCGGCCGCCGCTCAGGTCCAGCCAGGCGATGCCCGGGCTCGGGTCGTCCAGGCAGACTGCGGCGACCAGGTTGTCACGCCGCGCGTCCAGCAGCGCATCGTCGGTAAGCGTACCCGGGGTGACCACGCGCACGACCTGGCGTTCGACCGGCCCCTTGCTGGCAGCCGGATCGCCGATCTGCTCGCAGATCGCGACCGATTCGCCTTTGCGCACCAGCCGGGCCAGGTAGTTCTCGGCCGCGTGATAGGGCACGCCCGCCATCGGGATCGGTTCGCCGGCGGACTTGCCGCGTGCGGTCAGCGTGATATCGATAAGCTCCGCCGCGCGCCGCGCGTCGTCGTAGAACAACTCGTAGAAGTCGCCCATGCGATAGAACAGCAGCGTGTCCGGAAACTCGGCCTTGATGCGCAGGTACTGCTGCATCATCGGCGTATGCCCGTTGGACGCTGGCCCTGGCGACTTAGACGAAGACGCGGGGCTGGGGGCGGCGGCACTCATGTACGCATATTGCCTGATGCGATTGGCACTCCCAACCGCGCGTTAAACTCGCGCATGCGGGCCAGCTTCGGCCCTGACTCGATGCTCGCGGGTAAACTCGCGGTGTATCGTGACTTGATCACGCGGTTAAGCGAGGACGAGTGGCGAGATGGCGAGCGACGAAGAACTGCAGCGACTGACTG
>CBFCXA010000188.1:0-5331 GCA_965601985.1 uncultured Chromatiales bacterium
GCGGATCGGTGATCATGTCGTAGATCTTGCCGAGAAAAACCAGCAGGCCGGCCAGCGCCGGTTCCATGCCGAGAATGGTGACCAGGTAGAAGAGGATCAGCAGCGAGATCGCGTTGAGCAGTGTGGCCGAGCCAAGCGATCCAATGCCCCAGCCGATGCGCAGACCCAGGCTGATGTTCATGCGCCGGGGCTTGCGGCCGCCGCAGTCTCGAGTGTCGGGTGGTCCCGGCGAACAGCGGGCGCGGCGGGATTCACATTGCCGCCCGCGGTCAACTCCCGCACCAGTTCGACGAATGCCTGTACGACACTGCGCTGGGCGCCGGGACGCATCAGCAGGCCGGCATCAACGGTGCCGGCGTCCAGTTCCGTATTCAGCTCGGTCAGCAGTCCCGAACGCAGCTCGGCCGCGACCATGTGCCGGGGCAGGAAGGCGATGCAGTCTGTCTGGGCCACCGCGCTGCGAATCAGGCGCATGGAATTCGTGAGTACTGCCGGTTCGGGCGCGGCAACCTCGGCCTGGCGGAACAGCGTGTCGAAGAAGCCGTGCACGTCCGGCGAATCGAGCAGCAGCCAGCGCGCCGCCGCCAGCTGGTTCGTACTGACCTCTGCCCGGCGCGCGAGCGGATGGCCAACGCGCGCGACGAATACGATCTCCACGTCACCCAACGCTTCGTAAACCAGGCCGCCCGGCGCATCACGACGTCCGAGCAGCATGAAAGCCGCGTCGAGTTCGCCATCGCGAATCTGCGCAGTGAGGGCGGGCGACAGGCCTTTGACGATCTTGAGGCGCACGTTCGGCCAGGCGCGGCCGAAATCATCGATGATCCGCGGCAGCAGCGCGTCGAGAAAGCTGGGCGTCGTGCCGATGGTCAGCTCCGCCGGGGCGTCGCCGCGCAGTTCCAGGATCTCTGCCTCGCCGCGTTCGAGCTGTTTGAGCACTGCGCGGGCATGCGCGTAGTAGCTGCGGCCGAAGCGCGTCGGACGCACGCCGCCGGGACCGCGTTCCAGCAGTGGCGCATCGAGTTCCTGCTCGAGCTTGCGCAGGCCCTTGGTCACCGCCGGCTGGGTCACGGACATGGCCTTGGCCGCGTCGCTGACGCTGCGCAGTTCGACCGCATTCACGAAATACTTGAGCTGCTGAATATCCACCGGCGATGGTATAACTCTTGGTTATAGTGATTGGCCGAGCCTGAATTTACGTCGTGTTTCAGCACTCCGCAACCGCGACCCCGTGCGGTTGGCGATTGTGTATAGTTCGGTCATGCCCATAACCAACACGGAAAGCAGAGCATGAGAGTACAGCTTCGCCAGCAAGGCCGCGCATCGGTCGACTTCCTCGCCGACCTTGGCATGTGGTCCGGGGGTCTCGGGCCCACTATCAACGAATTGATGGCCAGTCGCGGCCTGGTCGATGACGGCCTGGCCGAAGACCTCGATGAGCGCATCGAGCAGGTCGACGCGGCCATGGCCGATTCGCCGACCTACTTCGCCTGGAGTGAGATGGGAGAGTTTCTGTCGACGCGTCACGGCGTTGCCGCCCAGGAAGCCTTCGAGCAGATCAAGCCGGAAATCCTGCCGGAACTCGATCGTTTGGAGAAAGGCCCGACACAGATCGAGCGTGCCGACCGCGACCCGACGCCCGATTACGCCAAGGGCGTGGAATTTCACCGGACCACCGGCGGCTGGGACGGCCACCCCTACCAGGGTTTCGTGCACGGCGAAATTATCCACCGCAAGTACGTCGCCAAGAACTATCCCGGCGACATCTTCGACCAGCGGCGCATGGTGCTGGGCCAGCTGCCCCGCCAGGATTACAAGAATATTTTCGAGATGGGCACGTCGAGCGGACACTTCACGGTACCGCTGCAGGAAACTTTCCCTGACGCGCAGATCACCGGTTGCGACATGAGCGCGACCATGATGGAGCAGGCCCAGCGCGCGGCCAACGAACGTGGCTGGAAGTGGCGCCTGCTGCAGGTACCAGCGGAAGATACCGGGCTGGAGTCGGAGAGCTTCGACCTGGTCGCATCCTTCATCCTGATGCACGAGATGCCGGCCAGCGCAATCCGCGCGATTTTCGAGGAAGCCTATCGCCTGCTCGAGCCGGGCGGCGACATGCTGATGAGCGACGTGCGTCCGTTCCGTGACATGGACCGGCTCACCGAGTGGCGTGCGTACTACGTCGCGGTGAACGGCGGCGAGCCGCACTGGCTGGAAGCCGCAACCATCGACCTGGCCGCGACGGCGGAAGAAGTCGGCTTCGTGAATGCACGCAGCGGCCCGGCTATCGAAGAGTTTCGCTATCCGTGGGTCACTGTCGCCCACAAGCCGGAGTAGGGCGGTGCCAGGTCAAGGACCGGAGAGTAAGCTGATTCAGGCGCTCGCCGCGCTGGCCGAGCAGGTGTGGGTGCTGAAGGACCGGCAGATAGTCACCGAGCAGGTGCTGGCGGCTAAAGGCATCGACGTGCTCGATGAGATCGAGCATTTCCAGCCGGACGCGGATCTGGCGGCCCGGATGGATGAGCAGCGCCAGCATTTCATCGCCACGGTCATGGCCAGCTTCCGGGACGATTCGGCCGGTGACGGCTGAACGCCGCCGGGCACGCACAGTGCCCGAGGCGCTGGTTCCAAGCCGGGTGCCATGACGGTCCTGTCGCCCGACGCAGCAGACTTCGCAGCCCATATCCCGATCGTCATCGTTGGCGGTGGCGGTTGCGGGCTGACGGCTGCGCTCGCGGCTGCGCAGGCCGGGGCCGAGGTGCTGGTGCTCGAACGCGACAAGAGCAATCTCGGCACCACCGCAATGTCCACGGGCCTGATCCCCGGCGCGAACACCCGTTTCCAGCGCGACAAGGGCATAGAAGACTCGCCGGAACTGCTCGCCGATGACATTGTCGGCAAGACCCATGGGCAGACCGACGAGCACATCGCGCTGACGCTCGCGAAGGAGTCTGCCCGGACCATCGAGTGGCTGGCCGACGATCACGGCGTGCCGTTCTCGCTGGTCGACAGCTTCCTGTATCCGGGTCATACGGTGATGCGTATGCACGGCACGCCGAACCGTACCGGCGGCGAGTTGATGGGCGCGCTGGCACTGGCCGCGGAACGCGCCGGTGTCGATGTACTGACCGAGGCGCTGGTATCGGACCTGTTCGCCGACGACGTCGGGCGCATCCACGGCGTGCGCGTCAGTCGCCCCGACGGCGGCCACGAGGACCTCGGCTGCGACGCGCTGATCCTGGCCTGCTGCGGTTTCGCCGGCAATCCGGAGATGGTCGCGGAGCTGATCCCGGAGCTGAAGCACGCCGAGTTCTATGGTCACCCGGGCAACAAAGGCGACGCGATCCGCTGGGGCCGCGACCTGGGCGCCGCGATCGCGGATATCCACTCCTACCAGGGGCATGCGGGCCTGGCGAAGGGTTACGGCGTGCCGATCCTGTGGCCGGTCATCGTCGAGGGCGGTTTCCAGGTCAACCAGCACGGCCGGCGCTTTTCCAACGAAGCACGCGGCTATTCCGAGCAGGCGGTCGACGTGCTCGACCAGCCGGGGCACGTGGCCTGGACCATTTACGATGAGCGCCTGCACCAGCTCATGCAGGAGTTCGAAGACTATCGCGACGCAATCGAGGCCGGCGCGATTCGCAGCGCGCCGGATCTGCCGGCGCTCTGTGAGCTGACCGGAGTGGACGAGCAAGGCCTGGCTGCGACCATGGACAAAGTGGCGGCCATGAAGGCCGGCGAGCAAGAAGACGAATACGGCCGCGATTTCACCGGCAAACCGATGCTCGAACCGCCGTACTATGCAGTGAAAGTCACCGGTGCGCTGTTTCATACTCAGGGCGGCCTGACGGTGGACGAGCATGCGCGCGTGCGCCGTGACGATGGCAGCCTGATGCCGAACCTGTTTGCCGGCGGCGGTGCCGCGCGCGGCGTGTCGGGTCCGGGCTGCGATGGGTATATGGCCGGCAACGGTCTTTTGACGGCCACCACCTTCGGCCGGCTGGCCGGCGAGCAGGCGGCCGCGCTGGTAGAGGAAAAATAGACACATGGAATACGAATACAGTCCGTTGCCCGCCCGCCCGCCACTGCGCTGGCCCAACGGCGCGCGCGTTGCGCTGATGATCACGCTGAATCTCGAGACCTGGGACCTGGTCAAGGACACGGACAAGCCGTACTACGCGGGCGGCCCGGCGATCCTGCCGGATGTGTTGCCGGGTAACGTGCCCGACTTTCCGAACTTCACCTGGCGCGAGTACGGTCAGCGCGTCGGCATCTTCCGCCTGTTCGAGACCTTCGATTCGGTTGGGGTGACGCCCGGCTGCACGGTCAACGCGGAAACCTGCCTGCGCCGCCGGCCAATGGTCGACGCGGCAGTTGAGCGGGGCTGCGAGATCCTCGCGCACAACTACGAGCAGGGTGAACTGCTGTCCGATTACGCGCTGGACCCGGCACGCGAGCGCGACATCGTGCTGCGAACGCTCACCGTCTACGAGCAGACCTTAGGGCGCAAGGCGCGCGGCTGGCTGTCCTCGTCGCTGCGCGGCACGCTGCAGACTGCAGATATCCTGGCCGAGTACGGCTGTGTGTTTTACTGCGACCTGATGAACGACGACCAGCCCTACCTGGTCAGCACCCCGCATGGGCCAATTGTGGCCGTGCCTTACTCAAACGAAATCAATGACTTCACGCTGGTTACTCGACGTGGGCACACAACCGACGAGATGCGCGACATCCTGATCGAGGAGCTGTCGGTGCTGCATGCCGAAGGCGAGAAGTCGGCACGGCTGATGAACGTCGGCCTGCACCCGCACGTGTCGGGTCGGGCCTATCGCCAGCGCGCGCTGCGCGAATTCTGCGAATATGCGAAATCGCTGGGCGACGAAGTCTGGTGGGCGACCCGCGAAGAGATCGCTGACTATTACCTGCAGAACTACGGAGACTCGCAGTGAACCTGCATATGAACCGCACGCGGCCGGGCAACGCGGACGCAATCAACTTTCTTGCCAAACCCGACAAAGAGCTGCTGATCGATGGACAGTGGGTCTCTGCGTCGGCGACTGATCGCATGGACTGCCTGGACCCGGCGACGGGTGAGGCCATCGGCAGTATCGCGATTGCCGCCGAGGCGGATGTAGATGCCGCCGTAGCCGCTGCGCGCCAGGCGTTCCGCAATGGCCCCTGGCCGTCGATGACCCCGGCCGAACGCGGTCACTTGATGTGGCGCATGGGTGACTTGATGGCCGAGCACCTGGAGGAGCTGGCCGAGCTCGAGACGATGGACCAGGGCAAGCCGCTGGGTGTCGGGTTTTATGCAGAGATTCCGGGCGCGCT
>CBFCXA010000189.1:0-5324 GCA_965601985.1 uncultured Chromatiales bacterium
AGGGCAGCGTAGCGCCCGGTTTCGAAGCCGTTCGCGAGGCCTTCGAGCGCAACTTCACCGAGCGCGACGAAATCGGCGCGGCGGTAGCGGTTTACTGGCGTGGCCGAAAGGTTGCAGACCTGTGGGGCGGTAAGCGAATGCCCGGCCGTCCGGATCCCTGGGAAGAGCACACCATGGCCGTCGTGTTCTCGACCACCAAGGGCCTGGCCGCGATGGCGCTGGCGGTCGCACATGCGCGCGGCTGGCTGGACTACAAGCAGCCGGTCAGTGCCTACTGGCCCGAGTTCGCGCAGCAGGGAAAAGCGGAAATCACGGTGCGGCAGCTGCTCGACCATCGCGCCGGGCTGGTGCTGCTGGACCAAGATCTCCATATCGATGAGCTACATGACCTGGACCGGGTAGGGGCAATACTGGCCAGGCAGAAACCGGCGTGGGCGCCGGGCACCGCTCATGGCTATCACTCGATTTCGATGGGCATGTACGTACAGGAGCTCGTACGTCGTGCCGACCCGAAAGCTCGAACGATCGGGCAGCTGTTTCACGAGGAGATCGCACTACCCCTGGATCTGGACTGCTTTATCGGACTGCCGGACGAAATCCCGGGCTATCGGCTCGCCACCCTGCAGATGCTCTCGCCACTGGGAGCCATTGCCGCCTGGCGCAGCGTGCCGGCGCCGACGCTGTTGCGATTTCTCTGGCCGTGGTCGCTGCTGCGCCGCTCGCTGCTGACTTTCGGCGACGTCGACTGGAACGACCGACGTGCGCTGGCAGTCGAGATACCCGCCGGTAACGCGGTTACCACTGCGCGCGCGATCGCCAGGGCCTATTCGGTGTTCGCCTGTGGCGGTGAAGAGCTCGGCGTCGATTCGTCAACCATGGCGGAGATCGTGGACGGAGGGAGGGGCCAGGAGACGGACCGGGTGCTCGGCCAGCAGACGCGCTACTCGGCTGGTTTCCTGCGGCCGTGCCAGGATTGTCGTTTCGGTTCGAGCGAGCGCGCGTTCGGCGCACCGGGTGCCGGCGGCTCCTTTGGTTTCGCCGATCCGGACGAACAGATCGGCTACGCGTATGTCATGAACCGGATGGGCTACTACCTGTTCGACGATCCGCGCGAGAAGACGCTGCGCGATGCGCTGTACGCATCGATACGCGGGCACTGACAAGGAAACCTGCATGCCCGGAATCAACCGCTGCGAGCTGCCTCCCGATGCATTGCTGGTCAGGTACCGCCGAACGGGAACTTACACCGACTGCTTTGTAACGGAGGTAGATCGGGCCGTGGCGGCCGAGGACTACTTCCGCGCTTTCTACACCACCTGGCTGTTCGGCCTGGAGCGCCGGATCCTGGCCGTCGCGATCGACAAGCCATCGACCGACGCCGAGGCCGCCGCACTGGCCGCCGGACGCGCGGATATATTCTCTGCCTGGCGGGTCGAGGACCGCAGCGACAACCAGCTGCTGCTCGCGGACTTCCAGGGCAACACGCGTTCCTGGCTGATGATACGCAGGGAATCGCTGAATAGCAGAGACGCTACCCTGCTCTACTTCGGCTCAGCAGTGCTGCCCCAAACGGATGAAGCCACTGGTCGAAAACGACTCAGCCCGGGTTTCCGGGCTCTACTCGGGTTTCACAAACTGTACTCGCGCGCGCTGCTGAGTGCAGCTGCAAAGCGCACTGTCGCCACTACTCGACGGTAACCGACTTCGCCAGATTACGCGGCTGGTCCACGTCGGTGCCCTTGAGCACGGCGACGTGATAGGAGAGCAGCTGCAGCGGGATGGTATAGACGACTGGCGCCTGGAAGTAGGTCGTATGACGCGGCATGCGGATCACCGTCACACCGTCGCTGGACTCCATTCCGGCATCCGGGTCGGCGAACACGATCAGCTCGCCGCCACGGGCGCGCACTTCCATCAGGTTGGACTTCAGCTTCTCGAGCAGGTCGTTGTTCGGCATCACCGCGATCACCGGCATCTCCGCATCGACCAGCGCCAGCGGCCCGTGCTTGAGCTCGCCGGCGGCATAGGCCTCCGCATGGATGTAGGAGATCTCCTTGAGCTTCAGCGCGCCTTCCATCGCCACCGGGTAGAGCACGCCGCGGCCGAGGAACAGCGCGTGGTGTTTCTCGGCGAATCGCTCGGCCAGCTCCCGCATCGGCTCGTCAAGCTCCAGCGCGCTCTCGATCAGGCCGGGCAGCTCGATCAGGCGCGTTACCAGGCCATGCTCGCGGTCTGCGTCCATGCCGTGATGCTTGCCGAGCGCGACTACCAGCATGTTCAGTGCCGCCAGCTGCGTGGTGAAGGCCTTGGTCGAGGCCACACCGATTTCCGGCCCGGCGCGGGTCAGCATCACCAGCTCCGACTCACGTACCAGAGAACTCTCAGGCACGTTGCAGATTGCCAGCGTCGACAGGTAACCGGCTTCGCGCGCGAGGCGCAGCGCGGCCAGCGTATCCGCGGTCTCACCCGACTGCGAGATGGTGACCAGCAGGGTGTCATCCACCACCACCGGATCGCGGTAGCGATACTCGCTGGCGATATCGACGCTGCAGGGGATGCGACAGATCTGTTCGATCAGGTAGCTGGCCACCGTGCCTGCGTGATAGCTGGTGCCGCAGGCGACGATCTGCACGGCGCGCACCTTGGGAAAGACTTCCGCCGCGGCCGGGCCGAAGGCCGCATCCAGTAGTCGCCCACCGGCGACCCGCTCTTCCAGGGTCTGCGCGACCGCACGCGGCTGCTCGTGGATCTCCTTGAGCATGAAGTGGCGATAGCCGTCTTTCTCAGCCGCATCGGCCGACAACTCGCTCTCTACCTCGTGACGGATCACTACCGCACCGCTGGCATCGGTCACGGTCACACTGTTCGCTGTGACCTCGGCGATATCACCTTCTTCCAGGAACATGAAGCGCCGGGTCACCGGCAGCAGCGCAGCCACGTCTGAGGCCACGAAGTTCTCGCCGATGCCGGTGCCGATCACGACCGGGCAACCGGCGCGGGCCAGCATCAGGCGCTCCGGATCGTCAGCAGACATGACGACCAGTGCGTAGGCACCATCGAGATCCGCCACCGTCGCGCGCACCGCGTCGGCCAGCGACTTCCCGGTGGCGAGATAGCTGTGAATCAGGTGCACGATGACTTCGGTATCGGTGTCCGTCTCGAAGCGGTAACCATCGGATTCCAGCGCTTCGCGCAGCTGCTCGTGGTTCTCGATGATGCCGTTGTGCACGATGGCAAGGCGGTCGCCGGACACGTGCGGATGCGCGTTGTCTTCGCTCGGTATGCCATGCGTCGCCCAGCGGGTGTGCGCAATACCGGTCCCACCGTGCAGCGGGGCATCGTCCAGCGCGTGCTGCAGTTCGGCGACCTTGCCCAGGCGCCGGCGCCGGTCCAGCTGGCCGCCGGCGACGGTCGCCACGCCTGCCGAATCGTAGCCGCGGTACTCGAGGCGCCGCAGGCCCTCCATCAGCACCGGTACGACGTTGCGCTCAGCGACTGCTCCGACTATTCCGCACATGACTCGAATCCTGCTCTTATTTCTTTTTCACCGGACGCTGCCAGCCGGCGATGGTCACCTGCCGGCCTCGCGCCACGGTGAGCTGCTCCGCCGGCGCATCCTTGCTGATGACCGAGCCGGCACCGATGGTCGCACCCAAACCGATTTCCACCGGCGCGACCAGCTGTGTGCCGGAACCGATGAAGGCGCGGTCACCAATGATCGTCTGGTGCTTGTTGGCGCCATCGTAGTTACAGGTGATGGTGCCGGCACCGACGTTTACTGCGTCACCGATCATCGCATCGCCGACATAGCTCAGGTGATTCACCTTGCTGCCCTTGCCGAGGCGGGTCTTCTTCAGCTCGACGAAGTTTCCGAGCTTGCCACCCTCGCCGACTTCTACGCCGGGACGCACGCGCGCGTACGGCCCGATCTCGCAGTGCGCCCCCATCAGGGCTTCCTCTATCACGCAGTTGGGGTGTACGCGCGTGCCGGCGCCGATTATCGAATCGCGAATCACGGTGTTCGGCCCGACCTGCACACCGTCGGCCAGCTCCACTTCGCCGACGAATACCGCGTTGACGTCGATTACCACGTCGCGGCCACAGCTCAACCGCCCGCGCACGTCGATGCGCGACGGGTCGATCAGGCTGACGCCGGCGTCCATCAGCTCACCGGCAATTCTCGCGCGCAGTAGCGCTTCGGCCTCGGCGAGCTGGCGCTTGTCGTTGATGCCGAGCACTTCCTCGGCCCGCGGCGCGCGCGCCGCCGTCACGGTCTGGTCGGCGCCTGCTGCCAGACCGACAATGTCGGTCAGATAGTACTCGCCCTGGCTGTTGTCGGAACGTACCTGTGCGAGCAGGTCGCTCAGCAGGCCTGCCGGACAGGCCATCAGGCCGGTATTGATCTCGCGCACAGCGCGCTGGGCCTCGTCCGCGTCGCGTTCTTCGACGATCGCGGTAACGCTGCCACCCGGGTCACGCAAAATGCGGCCGTAGCCGGTCGGGTCTTCCAGTTCCGCAGTCAGCAGCGCCAGCTTGTCCGTGCCGCCGGCGGCCAGCAGGTCACGCAGCACCGACTCGGTAATCAGCGGAACGTCGCCGCACAACACCAGCACCTGGTGGTCGGCCGGTACCGCGGGCAGCGCCTGCTGCACGGCATGGCCGGTTCCGAGCTGCTCGGCCTGCTCGGCCCAGTCGAGATCCCAGTCGGCGAACTGCGCCCGCACCTGGTCCCCGCCGTGACCGTAGACCACGTGCACCGAGGCCGGCTCCAGCGCCAGCGCGGTATCCAGCACGCGCGCCAGCAGCGCGCGGCCCGCCAGCGGCTGCAGAACCTTGGGCAGGGCCGAGCGCATGCGCTTGCCCTGGCCCGCGGCCAGTATGATCACGCTGAGATTCATGCGGCGTAACGGCCCCGGGGTTTGCGAAGGGCGCCTACTTTAGCGGCTGATTAAGACAAAGTCTGCGGCACAGCGCACGCGAGCGGGCCGCGAAGGCGTCCGAATCGACACTTTTAGCCGCCGGCCGGCGGCACGGAATCAGCGTTTGCCGCGGAGCTTCTGGGCCGCGCGGTAACGGGCCGCAGCCTCGACCAGCTGCTCCTGGGCCCGGGCCAGGTCTTCCTTGCCCTCGGCGCCGCGCATGGCCTCTTCGGCGGCCTCGCGGGCGGCCATAGCCGCGTCCTCGTCCAGCTGCTCGGCATGCAGCGCGGTATCGGCCAGCACCGTGACCAGGTGCGGCTGCACTTCGAGAATGCCACCGGTCACGTAGAAGAAACGCTCTTCCGCCTCGCCCGGCACTTGCACCCGGACCTCACCGGGCCGCAG
>CBFCXA010000190.1:0-5314 GCA_965601985.1 uncultured Chromatiales bacterium
AGCTCCTGAAGCTGGACCTCGCATATCCCGATCCCGAGGACCGGAAACGCCTGGTTGTCGGCTCGCGAGGCGGCACCACCATTTACCTGCGCGACGTCGCCGACGTCACCGACAGCCTGTCGGATGCGCGGCGCCTGGGCCGATACAACGGCCAGCCCGGCGTGAGCCTCGGCGTGATCAAGATCGCCGGGCGCAATACCGTGGAGATCAATAACGAGATCAAGCGGCGGATTCGTAACGACATCGTGCCCAACCTGCCGCCGGGCATCGAGTTCCAGATTTCCAGTGACGACAGCGTTTACATCCTTGACCTGATCGCGTCGCTGGAAGAACACCTGGTCGATGGCGCACTCTTCGCCGCACTGGTGGTCTGGCTGTTCCTGCGCAACTTCCGCGCCACGCTGATCGTCGCCTCCGCGATCCCGGTGTCGCTGCTGGGCGCGGTGCTGGTGATGTACTTTCTCGATTATTCGCTGAACACGATCACCATGCTCGGCCTGCTGGTGCTGATCGGTGTGGTCGTCGACGATGCGATCGTGGTGCTGGAAAACATCCAGCGGCGCGTGGAGGAGGGGCAGGATCGGGTGACTGCGTCGATGGAGGGCGCGCGCGAAGTGCAGCTGGCGATCGTCGCATCCACGCTGGTAATCGCCTGTATCTTCGCCGCCGTGGTGTTCGTGCCGGGCATTCCCGGCAAGCTGATCGGCTCGTTCGGTGTGGTCGTCGCGGTCGGCGTGCTGGCGTCGCTGTTCGTATCCCTGACCCTGACGCCGATGCTCTGCTCGCGTTTTCTGCGTGTAGAGCCGAAGCACGGGCGGATCTACGCCGCGCTGACCAGGTGGCTGAACGGCATGGAGGCTGCGTATCGGCGCGCAATAGGCTGGAGCCTCGCGCACCGCTGGCGTGTCGTGCTGATCGCGGCGCTGGTGATTCTGGCTACGCCGCTGCTGTTCACGCGGCTCGGTTTCGAATTCTTCCCGCCTGAGGACGAGGGTCAGTTCCAGGTCACGATCCGCACCCCGACCGGCACCAGCCTGGCCTACGGCGACGAGCGCCTGCGCGAGATCGAGGCGATCTTGCAGGCGCGCCCGGAGATCGAGAGCATCTTCACCACGCTGGGTGGCGGCCGTGCCGGCAGCGTCAACCAGGGATTGATCTACGTGAACATGGTTCCGCGTGAGCAGCGGACCATCAAGCAGTACGAGCTGATCCCGGTATTGCGTGAGGAGTTCGCGAACGTACCCGGCATCGCGGCGTTTCCGGCGCCGTACGGCATCGCCGGCAATAACCGCGGCGAAGCGCTGAGCTTCAAACTGCAGGGCCCGGACCTCGAGACGCTGGCGTCGCTGGCCCGGGGCTTTCGCGACAAGCTGCTGGACGATTCGGAGCTCGGCCGGGTCGATATGGATCTCGAACTCGACCAGCCGCAGGTGCGCCTCGACGTAAACCGCGAGCTGGCCGCGGAACTCGGCCTGCCGACGCGCGACATCGCGCAGGCGGCCAACGTGCTGGCCGGCGGTTTGAACGTGGCCAAGTACACCGACGAACCGGGCGATGGCGAGCGCTACGATATTCGCCTGAAGGCCGGGCAGGAAGTCGACCTCGCGGACCTGTCGAAAATTTACCTGCGCAGCCCGAACACCGGCGCGCTGGTGCGGCTGGATACGGTGGCGCGCTTTACCGAAGCCGTCGGCCCGGCGATTATCACGCGCCTCGATCGGCAGTACGCTGCGTCGTTCTACTCCGACCCGTCGATTTCGGTCGGCGACGCGATCGACCGGGTCCGCGAAGCGGCCCGCGAGTTCCTGCCGCCCGGTTACGACATCAAGCTGCAGGGCGGTTCCGAGCAGCTGGAGGAAACCTCCGGCGGTGTCGGCTTCATCTTCCTGCTGGCGATCGCGCTGGTGTACATGATCCTCGCCAGCCAGTTCAATTCTTTCAGCCAGCCGCTGATCATCATGGTCGCGCAGCCGCTGGCGATCATCGGCGGCGTGGCCGCGCTGGCGATCACCGGCACCACGCTCAATCTCTATTCGATGGTCGGCCTGGTGCTGCTGATCGGGTTGGTCGCGAAAAACTCGATCCTGCTCGTGGACCTGACCAACCAGTATCGCGAGCAGGGCGATGGCATAGACGAGGCGCTGCTGCGCGCCTGCCCGCGCCGCTTGCGCCCGATCCTGATGACCTCGCTGACCATCATCTTCGCAATGCTGGTGCCGGCGCTGGGTATCGGGACCGCGGTCGAGCTGTCCGGGCCGCTGTCGGTCGCCGTGATCGGCGGCATGATTTCATCGACCCTGCTCAGCCTGGTCGTCGTGCCGGCGGTCTACTCGCTCGCCGAGCACGCCAAGCAGCGGGGTGCCGGCTGGCTGCCTGGACGCACGCGCACGAATCCGTCCTAGTGCAGCTGTCCCGTATGAAGTCCGTCTAGTAGTCGTCGCCGCTCGAATAGGGCGGCAGCTGGCCGATGTGAATACCGCTGTCGACGATCAGCATTTCGCCGGTAACCAGCTTGGCGCCGGCGCCGACCAGAAAGAACACCAGCGCCTCGGCAATGTCCTCGGCAGTCGCGACTTCTTTCAGCGGCAGCTGCTGGCGGGTGGACTCCAGCATGGCTTCGTATTGCTCGTCGCCCATACCACCGCGCAGCCAGCGCGTCTGGATCATCCCCGGTACTACGGTATTGATGCGGATCTCCGGCGCCAGCACGTGCGCCAGCGACTTGGTCATCAGGTTCAGCGCGGCCTTGGATGCGGCATAGGGGATGGACGACGCGATCCCGGTCACGCCGCCGATCGATGAGTCGTTCACGATTGCGCCGCGCCCCAGCTTGCGCATATGCGGCTCCACCGCCCGGATCATCTGGTAGGCGCCGACGACGTTGACCGCGTAGATGTCCAGGAAGTCCTGCTTGTTCACCCCGTCCAGCTTCGGGTACGGGTTGAACTTGGTGCGCGCGGCGTTGTTGATCAGGTAGTCGATCCGGCCCCATGCGTCGACAGCGGCCTGGGCCATGGCCCGGCAGGCGTCGTCGTCGGATACGTCGGCCTGGAAGGCGATCGCCTCTACGCCTCTTTCCCGGCAGGCTGCGGCGGTTTCTTCCGCCTCCTTTTCGCTGCGCGTGTAGTTGACCACCACATTGCAGCCGCGCTCGGCGAGCAGGATGCACGCCGCCGCGCCGACGCCGGTGGCGGAACCCGTGACGATGGCGACCTTGCGTTCGTTATCGGACATTATTCTTGTCTCCCGGAAACCTCGCAGTGGCGCCCGTTCTTCTGCCGGTGTCAGACCGGCTGCGCTCACCGCGGACGCGGATGGTAACAGACCGCCCCGGAGCCGCCGTTTGCCTGCCGGCTGCCAGCGATATTTGCTAAGGTGGCGTCCCGCCGGCGCCTCCGCGCCCGGCCTCAGGGGATCTGCAAAGGGAGTGCCTGCCAATGGCCTTTAACGACATGCGTGAATACCTGGCCCTGCTGGAAAAAGAAGGCCAGTTGAAACACGTAGATACGCCGCTGAATTGCGAATACGAGAATAACGAGCTGCAGGCGCTGATGCGCTATCTCGCGGAGACTGACGGCCCCGGCCTGATGCTGAACAACCTGGTCGGCTACAACACGCCGGACGTGCCGGTGGTGTTCAACCCGTTCGGCACGCGCGAGCGCAGCGGCCTGATCCTGGGCGAGAAAGACCCGCTGCAGGCCAAGCTGAAGCACTCCGCCGCGCTCGCCAACCGCGACAGCTGGCTCGACCCGGTGCTGGTCGATGCGGGCAACGCGCCCTGCAAGGAAGAAGTGATCGAGGAGGCCGATATCTCGATCGACAAGCAGCTGCCGCACCTGTGGCTGGGCAAGGAAGGCTCGTCGTACATCTGTGGCGCCGTGGTCGTGACCAAGGACCCGGAAACCGGCGTGCGCAACGTCGGCTGGTATCGCCTGACTCAACTCTGGCAGTGCCGCCATCCGACCGACGGCTCGTACACCGAGCGACAGCAGAAGCAGCAGCTGTCGATCTTCGCGTTCTGGAACCCGCCGATGAACCACATCGGCCTGCACCTGGCCAAGGCCAAAGCTGCGGGCAAGCCGCTGGAGGTCGCGGTGGCCAAGCTCTGCGACCCGGCAATTCACGTCGCCGCGTGTACCGGCACGCCATTCGGCATGGACGAGTACAAGTTCGCCGGTGGCCTGCGTGGCTCGCCGGTCGAGGTGGTCAAGTGCGATACCGTCGATCTCGAAGTGCCGGCCACGGCCGAGTGGGTGATCGAAGGCGTGTTCCAGCCCGACGCGGACGACGTGACCATCGGCTGGCATTCAAACTCGGTCGGCTACTACGACAAGCTGCAGATCTTCCCGGTGTTCGACATCAAGCGCATCACGCATCGAAGAAATCCGCTGTGGTACGCAACGATTGAGATGATGCCGCCCTTCGATCACAACTACCTGGCGCTTATGCCGGTGGAAGGCGAAGTGCTCAGTGACCTGCAGCGCAAGATCCCGGAAGTGAACGACGTGGTGGTCACGCCGAACATGACCTACATCGTGCAGCTGAAAGTCGACGGTGCGCAGAAGCCGCATCCCGAGTTTGGCAAGTTCGTGCTGCACGCGGTCTGGGGTGCGGCCGGGCGCTGGGGACGCACCGCCAAGCTGGTGGTCGTCGTCGGTCCGGATATCAATCCTTACGACCTGACCGCCGTGGAGTTCGCGATCGGCAGCCGGGTACAGCCGTACGAAGACAGCATCATGAACCAGTCGGCCCAGGCTTTCGTGCTGGACCCCTCCGCGGCCAAGGGCCCGCAGGGCTTCCCCATGACGGGCTCACAGCTTGGCATCGACGCGACCATCAAGATCCCCGAGCGCTTCACCGATTACGCGCCGGTTAGCCAGGCCGCGCCCGAGGACGTCGCGGCCATTGGGGAGAAGCTCAGAGGCGTACTCGACTAGTCCGGACCGAGCCAATCACGCGAACCAGCGCCTTCGCCGCAAAGCGCGGCGAAGGCGCGTGGCCCATTCGGCGGCCGCCGGCCTAGGGCAGGATATCCGCCCAGAGCACGTCAATCTGGTCGTCAATCGTCGTGTCGCCGTCCAGGTCCACGTCGAGGCGCGCGTTCAGGTTGTCGACCGCTACGATCGTGACAGTGCTGTCGTCATCGGCGGTAATCAGTGTCTCGCCGGCCGTCGGGCCGGTGGCCGGATCGTCGTCCAGTACCGACACGATCGGGACGACAACCGAGTAGTCGAACGTACCGGGCAGCGCGGTCGTCGCCAGCGTGCCCGAGTAATTCAGCGTCAGGGGGCGGGGCGCAGGTACGGAGATGTCG
>CBFCXA010000191.1:0-5287 GCA_965601985.1 uncultured Chromatiales bacterium
GCTTTCGAGTATGTCCGCAGCGCCCAGCGCCAGGGCACGGCCGGCGTCGGTCGGTGCGCGTGCGACCAGCAGCTCATCCGAAGCGGCACAGGCACCGGGCGCCGCCGGCAATTCGATCCCGGCAATGCTGCTCGGGTCGGCTTCCGGCAGCTCCAGACGCCCGAATACCTCGAGTTCTGCCGGCTCGAGCCGGACGTCTGCGCGCAGCACGAACATCTGCAGCCGTCGCGCGACGGCGTCGAGCAGGTCAGCCGGCAGGATGGCGAGAATCTCATCGCCGCGCTGGCACAGCTGCATGATGCACAGCAGGCGGCCTTTCGGATTGGCCCAGCCGGCCAGCAGCGACTGCGTATCAGTGAGCTTGAACAGATCCTGGGTCAGTTGCCCCTGCAGGAAAGTGGCGCGGTCATCGCCGAGAACCCTCAGCACGGCCAGATTGTCGAGTCTTACGTAACGCATGGATCGTTACCCGTACCGGGATGCCGGATGAAAACAGCCCACCATTCTGGCAAACTTTTCGCATGGCAGCAGCAGACTCATCCGACAAGTCGGCCGGGAAACCGGGCAGCGGCCAGGCTGCGCCGGAGGCCGAAACCACCGCAGTCGCCGGGGGCGGCGATCAGGCCCGGAAGATCCGGGAAATTGGCGGCCCGACGGGGCCTGACCCCACGCGGTATGGCGACTGGGAACGCAAAGGTCGGTGTATCGACTTCTAGCAGCGGTCTGCGCGACACGTTAAAACCGGGCTTGATCGTTTACGGGATACCGTGAACGAGAGGTCCTGATGAACCGAGACAAACTGACGGAGTAAAGGCATGGCGCGTACGCAGCGGCCCCTGTCGCCGCACCTGGGCATCTACAGCTGGCAGGTGTCTAACAGCCTGTCCATTCTGCACCGTGCGACCGGTGTCCTGCTGTCGCTGGCCGCCATCGTGCTGGTCGGCTGGCTGGTGACCCTGGCTGCCGGCTACGAGGCCTACACCCGCTTCATGGCCTGGCTGAGTAACCCGCTGGGTATCCTGTTCCTGTTCGGCGTGACGTTCTCCTTCCTCTATCACCTGTGCAACGGTATTCGTCACCTGTTCTGGGATGCCGGCATGGGTTTCGAAAAGGAACGCGCGCGCCAGACAGGCCTGGTGGTAGTCGCCGTGTCGACGGTCATGACGCTGGCCATCTGGGTGGCTGCGTTTGCCGGCGGGGAGGGCTGAGGGATGAGTCTCGAGTCTCCGCTTGGCCGCGCGCTCGGCCGCGGCTCCGCCAAGGAAGGGACCGGACACTGGGTCGCGCAGCGCGTCACCGCGATCGGCCTGATACCGCTTGGCCTGTGGTTCCTGTTTTCGCTGATTGGTCTGGATAGCTCGAACCATCGTTTCGTGCTCGCCTGGGTCGCGGATCCGGCGCATGCGATTCTGCTGATCCTGTTGCTGCTGACCCTGCTGTACCACTCGATGCTCGGTACACAGGTCGTGGTCGAAGACTATGTTCACGGCGCAGCCAAGATCGCCACGTTGCTGGTCGCGCGGTTCCTGTACGCGCTGCTGGCCGTGGCCGGCGTGTTCGCCATCGTGAATATCTCGCTGGGGGCCGGTGCATGAGCGACTACGAGTTCATCGACCATACCTACGATGTCGTGGTGGTCGGCGCCGGTGGTTCCGGGCTGCGGGCTACGCTCGGGCTGGCCGAGGCGGGGCTGTCGACCGCGTGCATCAGTAAGGTCTTTCCGACCCGCAGCCACACGGTTGCGGCCCAGGGCGGCATCAGTGCAGCGCTGGGCAACATGGGCGAAGACGACTGGCGCTGGCACATGTACGACACCATCAAGGGCTCGGACTGGCTGGGCGACCAGGATGCGATCGAGTACATGTGCAAGGAAGCGCCCGATGCGATCATCGAGCTGGAGCACTACGGCGTACCGTTTTCCCGCACCGAAGAAGGCCGCATTTATCAGCGTCCCTTCGGCGGCATGACCACGCACTTTGGCGAAGGCACGGCCCAGCGTACCTGCGCCGCGGCCGACCGCACCGGGCATGCGATGCTGCATACGCTCTACCAGCAGTCCCTGAAGCACGACGCGACTTTCTTTATCGAGTATTTCGCGATCGACCTGATCATGCACGAGGGCGAATGCCGCGGTGTGATTGCCATCGACCTGGCCGAGGGCCGACTGCATCGCTTCCGCGCACGCCGCGTGATCCTGGCCACCGGCGGTTACGGCCGGGCCTATTTTTCGTGCACGTCTGCACACACCTGCACCGGCGACGGCAACGCGATGGTGCAGCGCGCAGGGCTGCCGCTGCAGGACATGGAGTTTGTGCAGTTTCACCCGACCGGTATTTACGGCGCCGGCTGCCTGATCACCGAGGGCGCTCGTGGGGAAGGCGGTTACCTGACCAATTCTGACGGCGAGCGCTTCATGGAGCGTTATGCACCCAACGCCAAGGACCTCGCGTCGCGCGACGTCGTCAGCCGTTCGATGACCATGGAAATTCGCGACGGTCGCGGTGTCGGTGCCGAGCGCGACCATATCTTCCTGCACTTAGAGCACCTCGGTCCGGAAGTCATCGAGGAAAGGCTGCCGGGCATCGCCGAGACGGCCAGGATATTTTCCGGTGTCGACGTGACGCAGGGGCCGATACCGGTGCTGCCGACCGTGCACTACAACATGGGCGGTATCCCGACCAACGTACACGGCGAAGTGGTCACCATGCGGGATGGCGATGCGAATTCGATCGTGCCCGGACTCATGGCGGTGGGCGAGGCTGCCTGCGTCTCGGTGCATGGGGCCAATCGACTCGGCTCAAACTCGCTGCTGGACCTGGTCGTGTTCGGTCGCGCGGCGGGCAAGCGTTGCGCCGAGGTGCTGAAGGAAACCAGTCGGCAGCCGCCCTTACCGGAAGGCGCGGGCGATTATGCCGTGGCGCGGCTGGACAAACTGCGGCACGCTGACGGTGAGCGGCCTACCTCAGAGATCCGCCTGGAAATGCAGAAAATCATGCAGAACCATGCGGCGGTGTTTCGTACCGGAGAATCGCTGGACGAGGGTGTGGCAAAGCTCGACAAGTGCCTCGATTCGTTTGCGCAGGTGAAGGTCAGCGATCGCAGTCTCATATGGAATACCGACCTGATCGAGACCCTGGAGCTCGAGAACCTCCTGGGCCAGGCCAAGGCGACCATCGTATCGGCACAGAACCGGAAAGAGAGCCGCGGCGCCCAGGCCCGCGAAGACTTCCCGGATCGCGACGACGAACAGTGGATGAAACACACGCTGGCCTGGCTGCAGCCCGACTGGGGCATCACCCTGGATTATCGACCGGTGATGCTCGAGACCCTGACCGACGAGGTCGAAGCGGTGCCGCCGAAGGCACGCGTGTACTGAAATACTGAAAGCGAGAGAAGCGCAACATGGCTGAATTTCGTCTGCCGACGCACTCCCGGGTGCAGAAGGGCAAGGATTATCGCGTGACCGGCGGAGCAGGCCCGGTTCGCCGCTTCGTGGTTTACCGCTACGACCCGGACAGCGGCGAGAACCCTCGGCTGGATACCTACGAAGTCGATACCGCGAGCTGCGGGCCGATGGTTCTGGACGCACTGATCAAGATAAAGAACGAAATCGATCCGACGCTGACCTTCCGGCGCAGCTGCCGCGAGGGAATCTGTGGCTCCTGCGCGATGAATATCGACGGCAGCAATACGCTGGCCTGCCTGCAGGCCATCGAGGACGTCAGTGGCGACGTAAAGATCTATCCATTGCCACACATGCCGGTGGTCAAGGACCTTGTGCCTGACCTGACAAACTTCTATGCCCAGTACGCGTCGATCAAGCCGTGGTTGCAGACCCGCACGCCGGCACCACCGGACCAGGAGCGACTGCAGACCAAGGAAGAGCAGGAACTGATCAACACACCCTCGGCCTGCATCCTGTGTGCCTGCTGTTCGACCAGTTGCCCGAGTTACTGGTGGAACAGTGATCGCTACCTCGGTCCTGCCGCGTTGCTGGCCGCCTATCGCTGGCTGGTGGACAGCCGCGACGAGGCTACCGGCGAGCGGCTGGACGAGCTCGAGGACACATTCCGGCTGTATCGCTGCCACACCATCATGAACTGCACCAACGCCTGCCCGAAAGATCTGAACCCGGCGCGGGCCATTGCCGAGACCAAGCGCATGCTGGCCGCGCGCCGGCTCTAGGCCGGTGCCCCCCGATCGCGAGGAGCTCTCGCGCCTGCGCTGGCGCTGCCGGCGCGGCATGCGCGAACTCGACGTGTTGCTGATGGCTTACCTCGAGAACCGCTATGCGACCGCTCCCGAGACCGAGCAGGCGGCGTTTCGCGAACTGCTTTCGCTGCAGGATCCCGATATTCACGCCTTGCTGACCGGCCGACTCGTCGCCGACGATGCCAGCCTGCATGCGCTCCTTAAGCGGCTTCACCCAGCGTCTTGATCTGATCGTCCGCGATCCGGGCCTGCCCTGTCTGATCGACGGGCTGATCTGTAGCCTGGCATTCCTGCTTATCATCAAGGCCATCGGCCCCGCGCCCTGGTGGTCGGCTCTCATCGGGCTGCCGCCGGGCATTCTGGTCTGGCGGCGTCGCCTCAGGCAGGCCAGACAGCGAGGCCCCGACCGGCTGATTCTGACCGCGGATGGCCGCTGGCTGATGCGATGCGGTTCGGCCACGCCAGAGTCGGCGGAGCTCGACGCCGGCTGGCTGGCGGGTTCATTCTGCGGTCTGTTGCTGCGTTCTGGCCAGGGACGGCGCCGGCGCTTCTATTTTTCTGCGGGCGAGATCAGCCCGGATAGCTGGCGTCGCCTGCGCGTACGCCTGCGGCTCCCGCAGCCGCCGGCCATGACGTAAAATCCGCCCCCTTGGCGCTGCGCTGCATCAGGTGCGGGCGACAGCGTTCACAATCCGGCATATCGGCAGCGAACTTTTTGCCGTGCGGGCAGTCTACGCATACGTTGACTGCCGGCCGTCGGGTCCCTGGCAAGGCGGAATGGCAGAAAAGGCAAACGATCAACGTCTGGTCGAACGGGTTCAGCAAGGTGACAAACGCGCCTTCGATCTGCTGGTCCTCAAATACCAGCACAAGATCATCAAGCTGGTGATGCGTTATGTGCGAGACCCGGCTGAAGCCCAGGATGTCTCGCAGGAGGCGTTCATCAAGGCCTATCGCGCGTTGCCGAGGTTTCGCGGCGACAGTGCTTTTTATACCTGGCTTTACCGGATCGCGATCAACACGGCAAAGAACCACCTGGTGTCGATGAGGCGCAAGCCTATGGACTACGATCTCG
>CBFCXA010000192.1:0-5265 GCA_965601985.1 uncultured Chromatiales bacterium
GTGGCCTTGTTGAACGGGTGCTTCGGATCCGTCACACCGATCGCGGTCAGCAGCACGAAGTGCCGCACGCCCTCGTCCACCGCGGCGTCGACCAGGTTGACCACGCCGCCTTAATCCACGAACTCCGCGCTATTGTCGCCTTTGGTCTGCCGCGAGCCGATCACGCAGATGACCTCGGTGACTCCGCGCATGATCTCGCGCATCCTTTCTGCGTCGCGCACATCGCCTTCGACCCAGTTCATGTTTTCGTACTCCGGACCCCAGCGTTCGACCGCGCGGGCCTGGCTGCGCGTGAGGGAACGGAAAGCACGCCGGTCGGCGTCCAGATGGCCGATTACGTAGCGCCCGACTCGCCCGGAGGCGCCGGCGACCAGGATCAGTTCGTCGGCGCCATCGGGGTCGCTGCCCATGCCGACACAGCCCGATAACAACAGCGCGATAGCGGCGCCTGTAAACAGACTGCGAATGGTTCCGTTCATCACTGTTCCGCAATGGCCACGGCGCAGAGCTTACGCGAGCGGCCAAGAAGCGGCATCGGAAACAGACGGGGCGGCCATTGGCCGCCCCGCGAACCCGACACTCTGTCGATTCAGGCCGCCTCGTCCCTGCTGTGCTTGCGCGCCGCGCGACTCGGCACCATCGGCACGGTCTCGATGACCCAGTTGCCCGAGGTCCGGCGTGCGGGGCTCGGAATCGCGAACGCGGTATTGCCGGCATTGCGGCCCTGGAAAGTCTCCCAGTCGATCCGCCAGCCCTTCTCGTCGAAGGTCGCCAGCCAGTCGCGATAAGCAACGATCGCCTTATCAGCCGGCATCAGCACTTCCTTGGTGTTGCTGACCGGCGTCTGCGTCGGGTAGACGTCGAGCAGGATATCGATGTCCTGTTTCGCAATCGCCTTGTTACGCGCGTGAATCGGACCGTCGTGCTCTGCCCCGAGCATGAAGTTGCGCATATTCAGGAAAAAGATCCGCGTGCGGTTCTCGCTCACCGGTTGCTCGAAGAAGTACTGGCGGAAACCCATACCCGGCTGCACGTTGATGTGCGTAACCACGACATTCGGGCCGTAGGTTCCGCTGCCGGCGTAGAGTTCGCCTCCCTCTTCGCGCGCTTTACCCCAGGTCTTGCCCTTCAGCGGCGGCGCGTTGAATTTGTGCATGAACCACATGCCGTAGCCCTGCTCATGATCCTCCACGTCGTAATCATTGACCTTGTAGGTATCGCGATTGATACCGGAAAAGCCGTGCGACGGATGCACGAACTCGTTATGCGCCGGGTCCAGAGCGTTCTCGATCGAGCGCTCATAGTAGTAGTCGACTTCCAGTATCAGGATAGTATTCGCGCGCCAGCCTTCCTGGCCGTACTCCTCAACTTCGAGCAGCGGCGGCCGTTCTTCCTCCGGCAGGTCGCCGAGGAAAGCAAACACGATGCCGTACTTCTCCTGCACCGGGTAGGAATCAATCTTGGCGCGCGGCGGCGGCTTGGTGCCGTAACCGATCGACGGGATGTTCTTGCACTCACCGTCACCGCCGAACTCCCAGCCGTGATACGGACAAACTACGCAGCCGTTGATAATGCGCGGTGCAGATTCAGGCCCCGACCAGGCGCCACCGAGCGAGCCGCCGCGGTGCGCGCAGGTGTCGCTGAGCACGTGGGCCTCGCCGTCCTCGTCGCGGAATGCGACCAGGTTGGCGCCCAGTACCTTCACTTTCTCCGGTGTATCCGGGGCCAGGTCCTCGCTGCGTACGATGGGGTACCAGAAGTTTATGTACATGGGTCTCTACCTCCTCGTCCTCAGGCGGCCGCGTCCTTGCGCTGCTTGCGAGCCTCGCGACCTTCCAGCAGGGGCACCGGCTCCAAAACCCAGTTGCCGGAATTCCGGCGTGCCGGACTCGGGATCGCAAACGCCGTGTTCACGCCGTTACGCCGGGAGAACTCCTCCCAGTCAATGCGCCAGCCCATGTCGTCGAACTTGGCCAGCCACTCGCGGTAGGCGGCGATTGGCCCGTCGGCCGGCATCAGCACCTCTTTGGTATTGCTGATCGGGGTCATGCGCGGGTACAGCTCGTTCAGAATCGCGATGTCCTGGCCGGCAATGACCTTGTTGCGCGCATGAATCGGGCCGTCTTTTTCCGGCTCGAGCATGAAGTTGCGCATGTTCAGGAAAAAGATGCGGGTCTTGTCGACATCTACCGGCTGCTCAAAGAAGTACTGCCGGAAACCGCGCGGCGGGTCGATATTGATGTAGGTCGGCATCACGTTCGGCCCGTAGGTACCGCCGCCGGCCTTGACCACACTTCGATCTGCCTTGACCTTGCCCCAGGGCGTATCGCCACCGGAACCGGCTGCCGTTTCGTGCTTCTCGTCCGGAAGCGGCGGGGCATCGAACGGGTGCCAGAACCAGAAACCCCAGCCGTTACGGTTGTCCTCGAGCTCCATCTCGTTGACTTTGTAGGTGTCGCGGTTCATCCCGGAGAACCCGTGCGTCGGATGCACGAATTCGTTGTGCGCCGGGTCCAGGCCGTTCTCGATCGAGCGTTCGTAGTAGTAGTCGACCTCGAGTACCAGCACGGAATTGGCACGCCAGCCTTCCTGGCCGTATTCCTCGACGTCCAGCAGCGGAATGCGCTCGTCTTCGGGCAGGTCGCCGAGGAATGCAAACACGATGCCGTACTTCTCCTCCACCGGGTAGGAGTCGATTTTGGCGCGGGGCGGCGGCTTGGTGCCGTAGCCTATTGACGGGATGTTCTTGCACTCGCCGTCGCCGCCGAATTCCCAGCCGTGATACGGGCAGACCACACAGCCGTTGACGATGCGTGGCGCAGATTCCGGTCCCGACCAGGCGCCACCCAGCGAGCCGCCGCGATGCACGCAGGTGTCGCTGAGTACGTGTGCCTGTCCCTCATCGTCCCGGAATACCACGAAGTTCAGGCCAAGGCATTTGACCTTCTCGGGCGTTTCCATCGACAGGTCCTCGCTGCGGACCATCGGGTACCAGAAATTGATATACATGTTGTTTTCCTCCCGGGTATCTTCGCGCAATGAAGGACTTCGGCGCGCGGGCGAACAATGCGGGAAAATACTTAGCGCGCGTTCTAGTATTTGAAAATCAGCGCGTTATCGATGATCTGCCGCAGATTCTCCCGTTTCGAAGGCTCGACCAGAGATGAGCGCTGACAGTTTTCGCGCTAGCGTAAACCGGCGCCTGACCCTGCGCATCGGCCTGCTCGCGCTGGTGCTGGGCGCTGTATTCGCCGGTATCGCGGCACTCGGCGAACGCCAGCGGCTGGAAACCCAGGTCGTGGCGGTGGCGAAGTCGGCGGCCGGCCGCTGGAATACCGCGATCCTGAGCGAACTGGACGGCGCGCTGAACGCGGCGCGCCTGCAAGCCTCGCTGGAAGCTTTCAGCGCCGGCCGCGGCAGCCGCTTTCAGGACGACGGCCGTTTCGTGCTGGTCCGTGTCTACGACAACGCCGGGCGCCGACTCGCCGGACTGGAAGGCGACGATTCGGCGCGTCAGCAGCGCCTGCGCCAGGCTCTGGACGACGCCGATTTCGAGCCGCCGCCCGGCGAGTTCCTGGTGCTCAGCACCAGCCTGGACGGCGACCCCTATGTCGCGGTCGCGCTCGCGCTGGCCAACAGCACCGGCCAGACCCGGGCCTGGCTGGTCGGGATCTTCTCGCCGTCCGAGGCCCAGCTGGCTGCGGCGCGCCGCGACGTGCTGCGCAGCATCGCTTATGTACTCGGCATCGTGCTGCTTACCGGACTGGCGGCCTATCCGGTCATTCGCGGTTTGCTCAGCCAGCTGTCTCGCCTGGCCGACCGCTTGCTGGACGCCAACCTCGAGACCCTGCAGGTGCTGGGCAGCGCGATCGCCAAGCGCGACAGTGATACAGATGCGCACAACTACCGGGTCACCGTGTATTCCGTCCGGCTGGCCGAGCGGGCCGGGCTGGACAGCACGCAGATCCAGGGGCTGATCAAGGGCGCCTTATTGCACGACGTGGGCAAGCTCGGCATTCGCGACAACGTGTTGCTGAAGCCCGGCCGACTGGATGAGCAGGAATTCGCAGTCATGCGCAGGCACGTGGAACACGGGCTGGACATCACCGCGCGCGCCGAGTGGCTGAACGAAGCGCGCGAGGTTGTCGGCAGTCATCACGAGAAGTACGCAGGCGACGGCTACCCGCGCGGGCTGAGCGGCGAGCAAATCCCGCTCAACGCGCGGATCTTCGCGATCGCCGACGTATTCGACGCACTGACGTCGAAACGCCCGTACAAGGAGCCGATGTCCTACCAGGACACCATGGCGATCCTCGAAGAAGGCCGCGGCCGGCACTTCGACCCGGCGCTGCTCGACCAGTTCGCCGATATCGCGAAAGCGCTGTACGACGAGTTCGGAGGCCGTGACGGAGACGAGGCCCGCCGCGAGCTGGGCCGCATGCTCGAGCGCTACTTCCGCGCCGAAGCCGGCGCACTGCTGGACGAGGCCTGACCCGGCCGGCGGCCGGCCTCTCAGGTAGCGCTCAGTCCGGCAGCGCCTGCAGCGTGTACATCGCCTGCAGGATCGGCGACGGGCGAATACCGGACCGCGCAAACCACTTTTCGAACAGCGCTTTGAACTGGCCGCTGCGGTAGATGCGCGCAAGCGCGCGATCGGCGATCAGACGGAACTCGGGATCACCACGGGCGACCGCGAGACCGTAGGGCTCGTAAGAAAACAGGTCCTGACTGATGGTGTAGTCGCGCGGGTTGCCTTCGCGCATCAGTTGACCGATCAGCACGATCTGGTCATCGGCCCAGGCGTCGACCTCGCCGCGATCGAGCATCTGCCTGGCCTCTTCGCTGCTCTTCACGTCCTTCACGGTCGCATCGATGAAGGAGTCGGACAGGTAGCTCTTCAGCGCCGCGGCGCCGGTCGTCTCGCTGACCACTGCGACCGTCTTGCCGGTCAGGTCACTGACCGTAGTAACCGGCTTGGTCGCCAGTGACAGCACACCGCCACCGGTGGTGAAGGTCATCAGTGTGAAATCCACCATCTCCATCCTCGACAGCGTGATCGTGGTCGCCGCGCACAGGATATCGACATTGCCCTTCGCGACCGAGGAGAAACGGTCTTTTACCGAGACCGGCACATAATTTATTTTCAGCTCTTTCAGCTTCAGCTCGTCCTTGACCGCCGCCGCGATGCGCTGGCATAGCTCGATCGAGTAGCCGGCCGGCTGGCCCTGGTCAAGCACGACAAGCATGCTGAGCCCAACCGCACCA
>CBFCXA010000193.1:0-5218 GCA_965601985.1 uncultured Chromatiales bacterium
AGCTTCCCTGGCGGCCGCGTTGAGCAAGCTGATGCCGACGCGGTGGCCACGGCGTTGCGTGAGTCCGGCGAGGAGATCGGCCTGCAGGCCGGGCAGGTCGAAATTGCTGGCTACCTGCCGCCACACGCCGTGGTCACTGGCTTTGCCGTCACCCCGGTGGTCGGCCTGGTGCGCCCGCCGCTGGCACTTACGCTGGATGAATTCGAGGTAGCCGAGGCCTTCGAAGTACCGCTGGCATTCTTCCTTGACCCGGCCCAGCGGCGGGAGCGACCGCGCGAAGTCCGCGGCATTAAGCTGCGCACGGTCGAGTACCACTACGCGGGCAAGCGCATCTGGGGCGCGACCGCGCAGATGATCAGTATGCTTACTACAATAATAAAGGAAATATAGAGTTATGAACTCTATGCAGAAACTACTTGAAGTCATGGCTGCGCTACGTGACCCACGGTCCGGTTGCCCATGGGACCTCGAGCAGGACTTCGCCAGTATCGCGCCGTACACCATCGAGGAAGCCTACGAGGTCGCCGACGCCATCGACCGGGGCGACCTCGACGGGCTGCGCGACGAACTGGGCGACCTGCTGCTGCAGGTGGTGTTTCACGCGCAGATGGCCGACGAGGCCGGCCGCTTCGATTTCGAGGCGGTAGCCGCCGCCATCGTCGACAAGATGATCCGCCGCCATCCCCACGTGTTTGCCAGCGACAAGGTCGCGGACGCGCAGGCGCAGACCGACGCCTGGGAAGCACACAAGCAGGCTGAACGCAGCGCCGCCGGCGACCACGGCGTTCTTGATGGGGTCAGCCCCGGCATGCCGGCGCTATTGCGTGCGCACAAGCTCGCAAAACGCGCGTCGCGGGTCGGTTTCGACTGGCCGGACGCCGACGGCGCCCGGGGCAAGATCGACGAGGAACTCGCCGAGCTGGAGCAGGCGCGACAGGCTGACGACAGCCAGGCAGTGAGCGAGGAGGTCGGCGACCTGCTGTTCGCGGTGAGCAACTATGCCCGCAAACTGGACGTAAACCCGGAGGAAGCGCTGCGCGCGGCCAACGCCAAGTTCACCAGGCGCTTTAATCAGGTCGAGGCCGGTGTGCAGGCAAGCGGCGGCGACTGGTCGGCCTTCAGCCTCGCGGAACTCGACGCTCTCTGGAATCGCGCCAAGGGCGGGGAGCGCGGCTAGCGCTGATCCGGCGATCCGGCCGACGGCAGCACCTTGCCCATCAGCGGCTCGATCAGGTCCATCGGCAGCGGGAACACGATCGTGTTGGTGCGGTCCTTGGCGATCTCGGTCAGCGTCTGCAGGTAGCGCAGCTGGAGCGCTCCGGACTGGGACGACAGCTTGCCGGCGGCCCGCGTCAGCATCTCGGACGCCTGGTTCTCGCCCTCGGCGTGGATCACCTTGGCGCGCCTGGCGCGTTCGGCCTCCGCCTGGGCCGCAATCGCGCGAATCATGCTCTCATCGAGGTCCACGTGTTTGATTTCCACGTTCGATACCTTGATGCCCCAGACGTCGGTGTGCTGGTCCAGGATGGTCTGAATGTCGTCGTTCAGCTTGTCGCGCTCGGAGAGCATTTCATCCAGCTCGTGCTGGCCCAGTACCGAGCGAAGCGTGGTTTGCGCGAGCTGGCTGGTGGCCTCGAACACGTTCGCAACCTGGATGATCGCGCGCTCCGGATCGATGATGCGGAAGTACACCACCGCGTTGACCTTCACCGACACGTTGTCCTGGCTGATCACATCCTGCGTCGGCACGTCCATCACGATCACGCGCAGGTCGGTCTTGACCATCTTCTGGATGATCGGGATCACGATGATCAGGCCCGGGCCCTTGACGCCGCTGAAGCGGCCGAGCGTGAAAATTACGCCGCGCTCGTATTCGTTCAGAATCTTGATCGCGGAGGCCAGGAACAATACGACCAGGCCGCCAATTACCAGGTAAACCATCTTCTTCTCCTAAATAAGTCCGCTTCGCCTAGTCGCTGCCCGGCACCGGCTCGACCTCGAGTTCCAGGCCATTCATCCCGGTCACGCGCACGTCCTGTCCGGCCTGCAGCGGTACCCGCGAGCGCGCATTCCAGCGCTCTCCGTGCACAAACACGTCACCGCTGCCGTCGAAGTCTTCCAGCACGCGGCCGGACGCCCCGACCATCTCCTCCGCGCCGCTGACCACCGGCCGCCGGAAACTGCGCACCAGGAAATACATCAGCGCCATCAGCGCGCCGCCGGCCACAGCTGCGGTGCCGCCGATCAGCGTCGGGCTGATCGAGAAGCCCGGCACGTCGGAATCGAGCAGGATGATCGAACCAAAGACGAATGCCGCGATGCCCCCGAGCCCGAGGGCCCCGAAGCTTGGCACGAAGGCTTCCGCGACCATCAATATGACCCCGAGCACAATCAGCGCGAGCCCGGCGTAGTTCACCGGCAGCACCTGGAATGCGAACAACGCGAGCAGCAGGCAAATCGCACCCACGATACCCGGTACCAGGGCGCCCGGATTGTAGCCTTCGAAGATTAGTCCGTAGATGCCGACCAGGAGCAGCATGTAGGCGATGTTCGGATCGGTGATGGTGGCGAGCAGCTTGGTGCGCCAGTCCGGCTCGAAATTCTCGACCACAAGTCCGTCGGTTTCCAGCACCTGCTCGTCGTCGCCGACCTTGACCGTGCGCTGGTCGATCGCGGCCAGCAGTTCCGGGATCGACTTGACGACCACGTCGACGACACCCTGTTCGGCTGCGTCTTCCGCACTCAGGCTCGCGGCCGCGCGCACCGCGCGCTCGGCCCCGTCCGCGTTGCGTCCGCGCAGGTCGGCCCGGCCGCGAATGTAGGCGACTGCGTCGTTGACGGCCTTTCGCTCCATCGCCGTGCCGGGCAGCGGCTTGTCCTTGGCATCGGCTTCATCGTCGGCCGATTCGCCGTCATCGTCGCCCGCCGGCGGTTTCGGCTGCTGGCCGGGCATCGGCGGCGAACCGCCGCCGATCTGTACCGGTGTCGCGGCGCCGAGATTGGTCGCCGGCGCCATGGCCGCGACGTGGCTGGCGTACAGAATGTAGGTGCCGGCGCTGGCCGCGCGCGAGCCTTCCGGCGATACGTAGGTCGCCACCGGTACAGGCGACGCGAGGATCGACTGGATGATTTCGCGCATCGCCGAATCCAGCCCGCCCGGCGTATCCATCTCGAGGATTACCAGCTTGGCGTTGCGGCTGACCGCGTGTTCAATGCCCTTGCTGACGTAGTCACTGGTTGCAGGCCCGATGGCGCCCTTGATTTCCAGCCGCACGGCCGTGGCCGCAGCCGCGGGCAGCGCGATTGCGAATGACAGGGCCAGCACAGAGAGCAGCGCCGCCAGTCGGCGGACGCCCTGGCGAGAGGTGGTCTTGAGCGTGCTCATCAGAGTTTCCATGATACCAGTCTGCCGTTGCGACCGGCGGGTCGGCCCGGTAAACGTGGAATAATGCAGGCGTGAGCTCAATGGGGAATCCACGTATGTATTCACGCGTGCCTATGACGCTGGCCGGCACGCTGGCCGGGCTGATCTGCGCCGGCTTGGCAGCCGCGCAGCAGCAAGACTTCAGCCAGATCGAGTTCCGCACCGAGCCGGTAGCCGACGGGATCTACCTGCTGCAGGGCACGGGCGGCAATATCGGCGTGCTGACCGGACCGGATGGCGTGATCCTGATCGACGACGAGTACACGCAACTCGGTGACAAGCTCGCCGCGGCCGTGGCCGCGATCAGCGACGCGCCACTCAGGCTGGTCATCGATACCCACTGGCATTTCGACCACACCGGCGGCAACGCGAAGCTCGGTCGCGAGGGCGCGATCATCCTTGCCCATGAAAACGTGAGGGAGCGGATGAGCAAGCCATTCGTGTTCGAGTTTCTCGGCACCGAGGTGCCGGCTTCGCCCCCCGAAGCGCTGCCAGTCGTGACTTTTACAGACGCCGTAAGCCTGCACCTGAACGGGCAGACCCTGAGTGTCATGCACGTGCCCAATGCGCATACCGACGGCGATGCGATCATCTTCTTCGAACCCGCCAATGTGGTGCATATGGGCGACACGTTCTTCAATGGCTTTTACCCGTTCATCGACTACCAGAGTGGCGGCGGCATACGCGGCATGGTCGCGGCGATCGATCGGGCACTGCCGAAGATCGACGCGGACACGCGCATTATCCCGGGCCACGGTCCGCTGGCCCGACGCGCGGAGCTGGTCGAGTTTCGCGACATGCTGCACACCGTTGCCGGGCGCCTGCAGGGCATGCTGGACGACGGTATGAGCACCGAGCAGATCATTGCAGCAAAGCCGACGGCGGAATTCGATGGTAAGTGGGGTGGGGGATTTCTGCCGCCCGACCGCTGGGTCGACCTGGTGCTGCGGGGCATGCGCTGACGCGGGCAGATGGATACTTCGAGCCGACAGGATGACTGGGCGCCGGATAGCTGGAGTCGCCGCACCGTGCTTCAGCAGCCGAGCTATGGCGATGGCGACGCGCTGAACGCGGCGCTGGCCGAACTGGCTGCCCTGCCGCCGTTGGTGACCAGCTGGGAAGTCGAGCACCTGCGCGAGGAACTGTCGCGCGCCCAGCGAGGCGAGGCCTTCGTCCTGCAGGGCGGCGACTGCGCGGAGAGTTTTGCCGAATGCACCTCGCCGCGGATTGTTGCGCAGCTGAAAATCCTGCTGCAGATGAGCGTGGTGCTGACGGCCGGCCTGAAGCAGCCGGTAATCCGCATCGGTCGCATGGCCGGGCAGTATGCGAAGCCGCGTTCGGCCGATACCGAGCACCGCGAAGGGAAGGATCTGCCGAGTTATCGAGGCGACCTGGTCAACCGCCACGGCTTCAGCGAGGGCGACCGAGAACCCGACCCGCGCCTGCTGCTGCGTGGTTACGAGCGCGCCGCTCTAACCCTGAACCTGGTGCGCTCACTCGGCGCCGGCGGTTTCGCCGATCTGCATCACCCCGAAAACTGGGATCTCGATTTCGTCAGCCATTCCGATTCGGCCGAGAAGTACCACCGGATTGTCGAACGCGTTGCGGACGGCCTGGATTTCTACGAGCACATTACCGGCGCCAAGCTTCACGAAGCGCGCCGCGTCGACTTCTTTGCTTCGCACGAAGGTCTGCACCTGCTGTACGAACAGGCGCAGACCCGCTACCTGGAACACCGCGATGCCTGGTACGACCTGACCACGCATCTGCCCTGGATCGGCAAGCGCACGGCCG
>CBFCXA010000194.1:0-5205 GCA_965601985.1 uncultured Chromatiales bacterium
GGCTGCCGATCGAAGCGTTTTCCCGCTGGGGGCTGTACCCGGAGGTCTGGGTCAAACCAGTCGAATACAGCCTGGTAATGCTCCTGGTTCTCGCAACCTTCGTGGCAATAGCTGTAACCGCGTTTCGACTTCCCGGAGCGGAGCCGGCTCCGGCCTGAATTTGCCGGCGATTTTCCCGGCCGAGCCGATGATCGGGCATTGTTGAAGACCGGCCAGCGCCCGCCGTCCCGTCAGGCCTGCCGACGTCTTTCCCTGCGGTTGCGACGATCCTTGCGTAGCGCCCCGGCGAACCCGCTGTGGTGGTCGTCGCAGAAGCGCCGGTCTCCCGCGGTACGCCGGTCCGAGAATTTTTTGAACCGGCATTCGCACTTGCTGAGGTCGCAGTCCGGCAGGGGCAGCGTGGGCGACTCGCTAGCCAGGAATCTCTGGCCCTCCAGGTCGATGGCTGCCTGGCAGGCGCTGATGCCCCTGCGCACCTCGACGGCCTGAAACGGCGCGGGCTGGCTGCCGCGTGTCTTGCCGTTCGCGCGGCCATTCGCTCGCGCGACCGGCCGCGGCTTGCTGGTGCCGCGTTTCTGTACCTCGCGGCTGCGGGAAAACGCTCTCGCGAAGCCTCCTGCGAAGCCGCCGATTCTTGTGACAAGGGTTGTCATAAGCACCCTGATCTGTGTTCTGGTGCTTATAGATAACGAAATTCCGGGCAGCTGTCCGTTAATTGGATTCAGGTTTTGCAGGCGCGGCCGGTCAGGGCGCGGCCCGGGCATCCGGCTCCGGCATGCGATCGAGAAAGCCACGGGCATGGTCGGCAAGCAGCCCGGCGCCGACGTCGAAGACCCCGTGGTGCAGCTCCGGCACTTCGATGAGTGTCGCGTTCGGCAGCAGCGGTGCGATCGCACGCGTGTTTTCCTTCAGGCTGCCGTGGGTGTTCAGCAGCAGCACCGGCTGGCGAACGTCTGCCGCGCGCGCTTCGGCCGGGTAGGAAAACACCGCATGGTACAGCCAGTGATGCCGGTACTTCGGCTTCAGCACGTCGACGAAGTTGTCGTAGCCGCGCTCCAGCGCGACCCCGTCTTCCCGATCGGTTACGGTGAATTCCCACCATTTCTCCAGCCCGTCGAAGGACGCATCTAGCGGTTCCTCGACCACGTTTTCGGCGTAGCGGCGTTCGCGCTCGGCACCGGTGTAGTAGGGCACACCGACCAGCAGCACCCGGTTCACCAGGTCGGGACGGGATGCGGCCAGTTCCAGCGCTACGAACGCGCCGGAGTGATAACCGCAGACGTCGACCTTGCTGCTGGTATCGCCGCCGAAACCCAGTGCCTCCAGCGTGTCGGCCATGGCGCCGGCGTAGCCCGCCATATCCGGCATCGCGGGCGGCGGGTCCGATTCACCGAGCCCCGGGTAGTCAGGTGCAATCATGATGCGGTCGCGGCCGAGTTCGGCCATGAACAGCAGGTAGTAGCGCCCGGCCATCGGATTAGGCGCGAAACAGGCCATCGGTGTCTGCGTCGGTTCGGCGTCGGCCGGCCGGGAGATCAGCACGTGCACCTGGCCGTAGCGAGCATCCACGTATTGCCGGCGGAACTCGACCGGCTCGCCAGCCAGAGTGGAAGCCGCCAGCAGGAACAGGACGAGCATGACGCGCATCGTGTTCAGAAGCTCACGAAGACTTCCCCGTCCTTTTCTTCCACGCCCAGCGTCGTCAGCGGCGCCGGCTGCTTGCCCATTTCGATCAGCTTGCAGGTCCATTTCGGCATGCTCACGCCGAGTACGCCGCTGACCCAGTCCAGGTTTTCGCCGGTACCGATATCGAAGCGCGAGCCGTGAAACGGGCAGGTGATGACGCGGCCATCGAACGGGCCCTTGCGCATCGGCATACCTAAGTGCGTGCACTTGTCGATCACACCCTTCACCTCGCCGTCGATGCGGCTCAACAGCAGCTTGGTGCCGTCGACTGTCGTGCTGAACAACTCGCCGGGGCGAATGTCGTCGCTGGACGCTATCCGATGCATGACCTTGCTCCTGTAATCCGGGCTCTATGGGTCAGGATGTTAATGCATCGCCCTGGTGGTCGCACCGCGTCAGGGTTCAAGCTGCTCGCGAGTCGAGCTGACGGTACGACAGCGCGTGACCGCCGGCGTCGATCAGTCGCTGCAGGTCGTCGGCCAGCTTCAGCCTGAAGTCCTGCGGGTGAATCGCCACCCGCAACGGTATGCGTCCGCCCGCTGCCGCGCGATTCAACGCGTTCCAGGCGCGGACCGGCAGCGCGCGCAGCCAGGTGTCGGTCTCGTAGCCGACCATTGGCGACGGCGTGAAGGCCCGGGCCGGTGCATCGTAGATGCCGGCCAGGGTTTCGTAGCGCCTGAAAGGCAGCCGACCCAGGGTAGCGCGCGGTAACCGGCCCATGGCCCAGGCCGGCGGCACGTAGAGATCGGGTTGCGGCAGCGCGTGATCGGCGAACCAGGCGTGGCAGCGGCGGATCAGCGCGGTAATTTCTTCCGTCGTCAGCGACAGGTGCTCGGCGGCATTGCGCGAGATCAGCAGGCTGTGCAGACGGTGCTTCAGATCGCGCGGCGTGTCGGCGCGATGCTTCCAGCCATGGCCGGCCAGTTCCGCGCCTGCGTCACAGAAGCTGCGCAGCTGGTCGATGTCGTCGGCCCGCCAGTCGCGGCCCGGCACGACCAGCAGCGTGGCCAGGTGCAGGCCGGCTGCGTGCAGACGTTCAAGGATATCGCCGGTCTGTGCCAGGGTATCCGGCATCACGTCATGCACGGAGACCAGCAGCGGCCGGTGCCCGGCTTCAGCTGCTGGGGACAGTCTCGGCGGCCTCGACCTGTTGCAGTTTGTGCAGCCAGTGCAGCAGGCTTGAGTGATTGAGCTTGCGCGCGGCATCCCGCGCGCCGGCTGCCTGTTCGCGACGAGCCTGCGGCGGCAACGCGGCGATTGCGCGTATCGCGTCGGTGACCGTCTGGTCTTCGTCGATCCGGTACAGGCTATCTGCCAGCCCGGGCCAGTCGACGATGCCGCAGTTGTTGGACACCAGAGCCAGGCGCTCGCGGACCATCATTTCCAGTGCGACGGTGCCGAAGCTCTCCAACGTCGACGGCAGCACCAGCATGTCGGCACGATCCATCTGTATGCGCAACTCGTCGCGCGATACCCAGCCGAGGTACTCCAGGTTGTCGATCTGCGCGGCCTGAGCTTCGATCTCGCCGCGCAGCGGTCCGTCGCCTGCGATGGTGAACTGAATACCGGCAAGCGATTTCGCCGCATCGATGATCAAGTGCACGTTCTTCTCGGGCGCGAGGCGGCCTGCGAACAGCACTCGTTGCAGTTGCTCTCGCAGCGGGGTGACCGGCTCGCTCAGCGAGGCCAGCGGTACCAGGGTGCCGATCACCTCGACCTTTTTCGCCCCCAGGCGGTAAGCGAGGTCGACCATGCTTTCTGAGTTGGCCAGTACCAGCTCGCCGTAGCGGAACAGGATCTTGTCCGCATTGGAAAACCAGAACCGGCTGAAGCTGCGCAGAAACGGGTTGTTATAGAGATCGGTGACGCCCGAAAAATGCGTGTGGAAGCCGATGATCAGCCGCGCGCCGATGCGCCGGGCCCACCAGGCGCCGAGCAGACCATAGGGTCCGGGCGTCGCGACCACTACGGTCTGCGGCTGCAGGCTGCGCATCGCGTGCCTGAAACGACGCAGGGACGGAATCCAGATACGCTGGGTCGCGTCGCCCGGCAGCGGGAACTTCAGGTACTCACCGCGTTTGCCGGTAGGGCAGATGAACTCGGTGCGGTAGCCCGCATCGTCGAGCTGGTCGACCAGGTCGCGATAGTAGGCGCCGACGCCGTTTCGCTCGGGCAGCGAGTCGGACACGATGGCGACGCGGCCGATACCGCCGACCGGCGCCGGTGGCGGCGTATCCATGAAGCGTTCGATCGACAGCGAGGGCTCGGCCGCGGCTGGGTGCACGGGTCAGTCTGCTCCTGGGCTTACCGGCGGCGCAAAATCATAGCGCCGGTAAACCGGCTCAAAGCGTGATTTTATCAGGTCCCTGTCGAAACCGAATTCGGCCAGCGTGTAGTGATGCCGCGACACGAAGTCACGGGATTTCGCGGCTTGTGCGTGCAGCCGATCGACGAACGCCGGCTCCGGAGTGCGCCCCACCGACACGAGTGCTTCGATCACCGACTCGGCCAGCGCATCCCGCAGCCGATGGTTATGCAGCAGCGCGCAGCGATCGGGATGGCGCTCGAGCGTGTCGGCCAGGTGCAGGTAGTAATGCCGCAGCAGGTCAATCATCTGCCCCCGGAAAGCCCGGTCCGGGTCCGGATAGCCACACAGACCGCGTGCCGGTGCCAGGGAGCTCAGCTGCGACGGCACGACAGACAGCGGGTCGCGGGTGCAGATCAACAGCACGGCATCCGGAAAAGTCTGTAGCAGGGCCTCGCCAGTACCGGCGAACGACGCATTCTTTGACAAAAAAACCTTATCTTTGCCATGTACATAGAGATGTTTCTGTATGCAGCTTCTGTAGTATTTCATGAGCCGCTGACGCTCGGCCGGCCAGAGCTCATCGTCGCAGCGCGCGGTGCGCCACAGCCAGTCGGCGTCCGGAAAGGGCAGGGCGAGCAGGAAGCAGGCGGCCAGCGGCATCAGCGCCAGGAAGTCTTCTTCCGGTGCGGCCAGGCTGAGCGGATGCACATCGTCCATGCCGGCAAACAGCCGTCGCCCCAGCCAGCCTGACAGCCGCGCCAGCGGCCGGCCGACGGCACGATCCACGGCCGCCAGGCCCAGGCAGAGGCGGCGTGCCGACACCGACAGCCCGAACAGGCATTCCCAGGTGGAAAAAGTCGTGTACTGCTCGTCCAGAGACAGCACCTGGTGCAGGTGCGTGGTGCCGCTGCGCGGCGGCCCGACGATGAATACCGGCCGTTCGACAGGCAGGTCGCGATAGCCGCGATACAGGATCTCGTCGAGCAGCAAGCCCAGCCAGTGCAGAAGCTGCCAGGCCAGGAACAGCGGGAACGCCAGCAGCATCAGCAGCCCGGCCACCGGATGCCGGCGACCGGTTACGGTCGAGACCAGCAGCTGGAAGATCAGCAACAGGTAGCGGCGGAGGCTCTGGAGCAGCAGCATCACAATATGGGGGGCGGAAGCGGCGATCGGCTCGGTTATGCTACACGCTGGTCGGCCTGGGATTGTGG
>CBFCXA010000195.1:0-5190 GCA_965601985.1 uncultured Chromatiales bacterium
CGAACAGAGTCCGCCACAGCCGGACGAAGATGCCGGGTTTCTGCACCGGTTCCGGCACAGCGACGGGCGCGGGCGGGGGTGGCGGTGGCGGCGCAGCCGGCGCGACCACGGTCACTGCCGGTTGTTCTGTTCTGGGTCGCGGCGCGGTGGCCGACTCCAGCACCTCATCCTCGCTCTCGTCGCGTAGCTGGTAACTGGCGCCGGTGTTTTCCGGCATTACGGTCTGGTCGTCGCGGACGCGTCGAATCGAGTAATTCGGTGTTTCGAGATCCGGGTTGGCGACCAGCAGTACGTCGACTGATTCACGTCGTTCGATACGACTGATCCAGTCCCGCTTCTCGTTCAACAGGTAGGTGGCCACGTTGATCGGCAGCTGCGCGATCACCTTGGCCGTGCGCTCCTTGCGCGTCTCCTCTGCGATCAGGCGCAGGATCGACAGTGCCAGCGACTCGACGCTGCGTACTTTGCCGATGCCGCTGCAGCGCGGGCAAACCTGGTGCGCTGACTCGCCCAGCGATGGCCGCAGGCGCTGGCGTGACATCTCCAGCAGGCCGAAGCGCGAGATGCGGCCGATCTGAACCCGCGCACGGTCAGCGCGCACCGCTTCACGCAGCCTTTGTTCCACGTCGCGCTGATGCTTCTGTGGGCCCATGTCGATGAAGTCGACTACCAGCAGGCCACCGAGGTCTCGCAGTCGGCACTGTCGAGCGACTTCGTCCGCGGCTTCCAGGTTGGTTGCCAGCGCTGTGGCTTCGATATCGCCGCCCTTGGTCGCGCGCGCGGAGTTGATGTCGATCGACACCAGCGCTTCGGTGTGGTCGATCACAATGCTGCCGCCCGACGGCAGCTGCACAGTGTGTGCAAAGGCCGATTCGATCTGGCTCTCGATCTGATAGCGGGTGAACAACGGCACCGGGTCTTCGTACAGCTTGAGTTTGCGCAGGTTGTGCGGCATTGCCCGGCCCATGAATTCCTGGGCTTCTGCGTGGCAGTCTTTGTCGTCGATCAGAATTTCGCCGATGTCCGAATTAAGGTGATCGCGCAGCGCGCGGATGATCGCGTTGCTGTCCTGGAAAATCAGGCACGGCGACTGGCGATCCACGACCGCCTGCTTGATGGCGCTCCAGATTCCCAGCAGGTAGTCCATGTCCCAGTTGAGTTCTTCGTCACTGCGACCGACGCCGGCGGTGCGCACGATTACGCCCATGCCGTCTTCGATATTCAGCGCCTGCAGTGCGTCGCGCACCAGTTCACGGTCTTCGCCGGTGATGCGTCGGGAGACGCCGCCGGCCCGCGGATTATTCGGCATCAGCACGATGAAGCGGCCGGCGAGGCTGATGAAAGTCGTCAGCGCCGCACCTTTGCTGCCGCGTTCGTCCTTGTCGACCTGGACGACGATGTCCTGGCCTTCTTTCAGGACATCGCGAATATTGATGCGCTGCCCGGCCTCGGGTTCGCGCACGAAGTACTCGCGAGAGATCTCTTTCAGCGGCAGGAAGCCATGCCGTTCGGCCCCATAGTCGACAAAGGCGGCGTCTAGACTGGGTTCGATCCGGGTGATCCGACCCTTGTAAATATTCGCCTTTTTCTGGGTCTGGGAAGCAGCTTCAATATCGAGGTCGTAGAGCCTCTGGCCATCGACCATTGCAACGCGCAACTCTTCTTGCTGAGTCGCGTTTACGAGCATTCTTTTCATAAGCCCCGTACTTTTTTGGTGCAGGGGCCTCGGACAGGCAGTGCTTGTTCGGAAGCCGTCGGTTACAGCGGGAGCCCGCGGCAGCGGGCATGCGCGCAATCGGTTGCGGCAGGGGAGCGTATTGCTGTTTTAGTCCAGTCTGGCTGGCCGCACTCATTGATCGCAGAATCCTGAAGAAGCGATGACCGGACGCGACGTAGCGTGTCACGTCCTCTGCCCAGAGGCCCGGTTGAAGGCCTGGTTCTACAGGCCTTGTCCGGCGCGACCGCCGCGGGCGATCGCAGTAAACTGTGCGTCCCGTATTCACGAGACGATCGATGCCGCAAGGCACCTCAGTTGAATATATCAGTGTGATGAACGAGCGGCAATGCAGCGCTTCGGAGGCAGCAGGGTGAGTCAGGCTACCGGACAGGGCGTCCGTATGGTCGAGGTGTCTGCGGATCATGCGGGCCGACGGCTGGACAATTACCTGCTGGGCTCACTTTCCGGCGTGCCGCGATCGCGCATATACCGGATGATCAGATCCGGCGAAGTTCGCGTGAACGGCGGTCGCGCCCGGCCCGATCGCCGCCTTCTGGCCGGTGACGAGTTGCGTATTCCGCCGGTCCAGACCCGTGATACCCAGGCGCGCAAGCCGCCGCGCGATCAGGTCGAGCGACTTTTGGCGCGCATCGTGTACGAAGATGCCGACCTGCTGGCGCTGAACAAGCCGGCCGGACTGGCGGTGCATGGCGGCAGTGGAGTTAGCTGGGGCGTCATCGAGTTGCTGCGTGCCGGGCGTCCCCAGGCAGACTTCCTGGAACTGGTTCACCGCCTCGACCGCGAAACCAGCGGCTGCTTGCTGGTCGCGAAACGTCGACCGGCACTGCGCAGGCTGCATCAGCAGTTTCGTGACGGCGAGGTGCGCAAACAGTATGTCGCGCTGCTTTGCGGCCGATTGCGCGGAGAGGAGAGGTACGTCGATACGCCACTGCTGACGACCACGCGACGCGGCGGCGAGCGGCATGTGGAGCCGGACCCGGACGGCAAGCCGGCGCGCAGCCGCTTCTACCCCCGCAAGCGTTTTCGCTCGCTGAGCCTGGCCGACGTGGTCATCGAGACCGGTCGCACGCATCAGATTCGCGCGCACGCCGCGTCGATAGGCCATCCAGTCGCCGGCGATGACCGGTATGGCGTGGGCGCGGATCGCGCGGCGCGCCGGTTCGGGTTGCAGCGCTTGTTCCTGCACGCCGATCGACTGAGCTTCGACAGCCCGACTTCCGGCCAGGTCGTGCGCATCGAAGCGCCGCTGGAGCCGGAGCTGGTCGCCGTACTGGACAACCTGGCCGCGGCCGAATCCACACCGGCCTGATTAGTTCAGACGATCGTCGCGCCAACACGCTGCAGGCAGTCAGCCAGCCAGATCAACGGCAACCCCTGAAGCGCGGTCGGGTCCTCGTTTTCGATTCGCGACATCAAGACGATCCCGAGTGCTTCCGACTTGAAACTGCCGGCGCAGTCATACGGCTGTTCGCGCCTGAGATAGGCCTCACGTTGCGTCTCGGAGCTGTCCCGGAAAACCACCCGGGTGTGATCGGTATGCTGTTCGCGCTGCCCGGGCGCAATCACGCAGACCGCCGTATGAAAATCCACGGTCTTGCCAGCGCAGGCGGCCAGCTGTTGCATGGCCCGCTCATGGTTGCCGGGTTTGCGCAGTATCCGGCCGTTGAGGCTGGCGACCTGGTCGCTGCCAATCACGACCCGGTCAGGTGCATGTCGGGCGCCGGCCTCCGCTTTCAGCAGGGCCAGCCTGGCGGCGCGCGCCGCCGGTGCCTCGTCGGGAACCAGCGACTCGTCGACGTCCGGCGCCATGACCTCGAAAGACGGCAGCAGCCGCTCCAGCAGCGCCCGCCGGTAGCGGGAGGTCGATGCCAGCATTACGCCGGCCGGTTCGGGTCGCGCCATGGGTGGTTCCTTAAGCTCTTCAATAGACGGCAGATTTTGACACCCGGCGAGGGGGTCTCTACCATATACGAATCATGCTCACCGAACGCATGGAGTTCGGCCGCGTGCTGGAATTGGCCGAGCGCAGTGCACTCGGTGAGTTTCGCGTTTCGGCAGACAGATTTCCTCGCTTGCAGAAGATACTGGCTGAAGGTCAGCCGGGCGAACTGGATTTGCGTGTGGCTTTCAGCCTGGTAGGCGAGAACCTGCCGCAGCTGAGCCTGCGGGCGCAGGGCAGTCTTGGGCTGGTTTGCCAGCGCTGTCTCGAGCGTCTCGACTGGCCGCTTGGTCTCAACGTGCAACTTGCGCTGGTAGCCGACGAACGTGAAGCGGAGCAGCTGGCCGATCCATTCGACAGTGTCGAGGTGCCGGCTGACGGGCTCTGGCTGGCCGAGGTGATAGAAGACGAGATACTGGCCGCGGTGCCGATCGCGGCCGTACATACCGAACAGAAAGATTGCCGGACCGAAGTGGCGCCGGATGAAGCCGATGCCCCCGGCGCACGACCATTTGCGTTGTTGCGTGACCTGATGCAGGAGCAGGGCGGCAACGGTAAACCGAATTGAGCTCGAGCTCAGGAGACAGACATGGCAGTTCAAAAGAATCGCAAGACACCGTCCAGGCGCGGTATGCGCCGGTCGCACGACCGGCTGGGCAAACCGGCCCTGTCGGTGGACCCGACCACGGGCGAGACTCACCGCCGTCACCACGTAAGTCCGGACGGCTTCTACCGGGGCCGCAAGGTAGTCGACAGCGCCGAAGAAGACTTCGAGTAACGCCGGCTGGCGCGGGGGCTGGCTTGCTGCCCGGGCTGCGGACATAATCAGCGCCTGAATTCGCGGTTTCTCCGCGTTATTCGGATACGGGTTTTCGATTGGGCAACAAAGTAGTCATTGCCCTGGACGCCATGAGCGGCGACCAGGGCGTCAACGCTGCCGTTCCCGCTGCCCTCGCCGCGCTGCGGGAGCATCCGACGCTCGAAATCGTGCTGGTCGGCAAGCGGGAATTGCTCGAGGCGGCGCTGCGGGCGGAAGATCACGATGCCACGCGGCTGCGCGTCGAGGACGCCAGCGAAGTCGTAGCCATGGACGAGCCGCCCGGCGACGCGCTGCGCAAGAAGAAGGACTCGTCGATGCGAGTCGCCATCAACCTGGTGAAAGCAGGCGACGCACATGCCTGCGTCAGTGCCGGCAATACCGGCGCGTTGATGGCAACCGGCCGTTTCGTACTCAAGACGCTGCCGGGAATCGATCGTCCTGCCATCATGGCTATCGTGCCGACCAAGTTCGGTCGTACCTACATGCTGGACCTCGGGGCCAATTCCGACTGCACGCCCGAACAGCTGTTTCAGTTCGCCGTGATGGGGTCGGTCGTGGTGCACGACATCGAGAACCTCGAATCGCCGCGCATCGGACTACTGAACATCGGCGAGGAAGACATCAAGGGCAACGACATCGTGCGCAAAGCAGCGGCGCTGCTTCACGACAGCGATCTCAATTACATCGGTTTCG
>CBFCXA010000196.1:0-5144 GCA_965601985.1 uncultured Chromatiales bacterium
CTGGGAAGACATCGAACGCAAGCTTATGCGTCTGCCGAGCTTCGATCCACGCAACCGGCGCCTGCAGCGAATGATGGTCGGTTATGCCTCGGAGATGGAAATGGATGCTGCGGGCCGACTGCTCATCCCGCGCGAATTGCGCGAGTTTGCCGGCCTGAAAAAACAGGCGGTGCTGATTGGCCAGGGCAGCCGCTTTGAATTATGGGACGACGAGCGCTGGAGCGAGCGTCGCGATAACTGGCTGGCGCAGGGAGAAGGAGACGCGGCCGACCTGAGCAATGCGCTCGAATCGCTGTCGATCTGACGGCAGCGCGTGACAAAACAGCAACACAACCTCGAGTCGGGTCGAGGAGTGGCGGGGTGAATCAGCATGTCCCGGTATTGCGGGATCAGGTACTTGAGCAACTGGCGATACGCGACGACGGTTTCTACGTCGATTGCAGTTTCGGACGTGGTGGTCACAGCCGCGCGATTCTCGCGGCCCTGGGTCCGCGTGGGCGTCTGCTGGCGCTCGATTGCGATCCGGACGCAGTGCGTGTCGCCAGCGAACTTGCCGCGCAGGACGCACGCCTTCATCCGGTCCAGGCGCGCTTCAGTCAACTGGCCGGCATCATCGCCGCCCAACCCGACGACAAGGTCGACGGCGTTCTCGCCGATCTCGGCGTGTCTTCTCCGCAGCTCGACGACCCGGCGCGAGGCTTCAGCTTCATGCGTGACGGACCACTGGACATGCGCATGAATCCGGCGTGCGGCGAGAGCGCGGCCGACTGGCTGGACAGGGCTGACGAAAGCGAGATCGCTCGGGTGTTGCGCCGCTACGGTGAAGAGCCGCAGGCCCGGCGCATCGCGCGTGCGATCTGCCGGCGCCGCGACGACGCGCCGTTATCCCGCACGGGCGAACTGGCCGACACGATAGAACGGGCAGTGCCGCGCAAACCCGGCGGTAAGCACCCGGCGACCCGCAGCTTTCAGGCGATCCGTCTGTACATCAATGCCGAACTCGACGAGCTGGACGCGCTGCTGGAGCAAAGCCTGGATTTATTGCGATCCGGCGGCCGGCTGTGCGTGATCAGTTTTCATTCGCTGGAGGACCGGCGGGTCAAGCGTTTCCTGCGCGATCACTCCCGCGTTGACCCGGCGCTGGCGCGGCTGCCGATCGTGCCGGACGACGCGCAGCCGAAAATGCGTCTGCCGTGCCGGGCGATACGTCCCGACGCCGCCGAAGTCGAGGTCAATCCCCGGGCACGCAGCGCGACCCTGCGCGTGGGTGAGCGGCTTTGAACGGCGTGCTCTGGCGCAAGCGAGTGCCCGAGCTGCTGCTGGGCCTGCTGGTCCTGGGCTCTGCGGTGGCGGCGGTCTTTGCCAAGCACGAGTCACGCAAGCTGTTCATCGAACTGCAGACCTTGAATGCCGAGCGTGATCGCCTGGCTGTCGAATGGGGTCAGTTGCAGATCGAGCAAAGTGCCTGGTCGACGCATGCGCGCGTCGAGCAAATCGCGCGTGATGACATGGGCCTGCGCCCGCCGACGCCCGACCAGGTGCGGTTGTTCAGCAAATGAGCCGGACGAAGAAACAGGCCGCAGCTCCGGCGTTCGTGTGGCGACTGCGACTGGTCGCTGCCTGCCTGGCCCTGGGCGGCATAGTGCTGGTCGCGCGCGCAGTGCAGCTGCAGGTATTCAGTCAGACGTTCCTGGCAGAACAGGCCGCGGCCCGCCACCTCCGGGTTGCACGCCTGGCCGCGCATCGCGGCGCGATCACCGACCGCAACGGCGCACCGCTTGCGGTCAGTACGCCGGTCGACAGCGTGTGGGTCAACCCGCGTGAGCTGGTGCAGGCACCGGACCGAATTGCGGAGCTGGCGCGAGTGCTCGATCGCGATGCCCGGGACCTGGCCCGGCAGGTCACGCGCAGCGTCGACAAGTCGTTCATGTATCTGCGTCGGCACATGAACCCGGCCGATGCGCAGGCTGTGCTCGCGCTGGAGATTCCGGGCGTGGACCTGCAGCGCGAGTACCGGCGTTTCTACCCGGCCGGCGAGGTCAGCGGCCACCTGGTCGGCTTCACCGACGTAGACGACGCCGGGCAGGAGGGCATGGAGCTGGCCTATAACGACTGGCTGGTCGGTCGGGCCGGGCGCAAAAAGGTTCTGAAAGATCGCCTCGGTCGCGTGGTCGAAGACGTCGAATTTCTCGAAGCGCCCAGCCCGGGTCGCGAACTGGCAAGTGCCATCGATCTGCGCATCCAGTACCTGGCGTACCGGGAACTGAAGGCAGCGGTGCAGCGGCATCGCGCGCAGTCGGGCTCCGTCGTAGTACTGGATATCGCATCGGGTGAAGTGCTGGCGATGGTCAACCAGCCGAGCTACAACCCGAACGACCGCGCGCAGTTCGACGCGCAGCGTTATCGCAATCGCGCGATCACCGACATCCTCGAGCCCGGATCGGCGATCAAGCCGCTGGTCGTCGCCGCCGCGCTGGAAAGCGGCGCCTACCGTCCCGACAGCCGTGTCGATACCGCGCCCGGCTTCATCCAGGTCGGCGCGAAGCTGATCGAAGACGCGGAGAACTTCGGCCGCATCGACCTGACCACATTACTGGCCCGCTCCAGCAATGTCGGCGCAACCAAGCTGGCGATGTCGCTGGACGCCGAACAGCTGTACGACGTGCTGGCGCGGTTCGGTCTCGGCAAGCCCAGCGCCAGCGGCTTTCCGGGCGAGTCTGCCGGACTGCTCAGCCATCATTCCAACTGGCGCCCGATCAGCCAGGCGACGCTGGCCTACGGTTACGGCTTGTCGCTGACCCCGCTGCAGCTCGCGCAGGCCTACGCGGTTATCGGCGCTGGTGGCGTGATGCGGCCGGTGTCGCTGCTAAGGGTCAGCGAAGCACCGATTCCGCGGCGGGTAATCGCTCCGGAACATGCGGCCGCGGTGCTGGAAATGCTGGAAGCGGTCGTAGCGCCGGATGGCACGGGTCGGCTGGCCGGCGTACCCGGCTACCGGATCGCCGGCAAGACTGGCACCTCGCGCAAGTTCGAGCCGGGCGGCTATGCCGAAGATCGATACACCGCCGTGTTCGCCGGTGTCGCTCCGGCCTCACGACCCCGACTGGCCGTGGTCGTGATCGTCGATGATCCGGCTGCCGGCGAATACTACGGCGGCGTCGTGGCGGCGCCGGTGTTCTCGCGAGTGGTGGATGGCGCGCTGCGTATCCTGGCAGTCGCGCCGGACGACTTTACGCCGCGCCGGCGCCCCGACGTGACCCTGGCGGCCAATCCCTGATGGCCCGGGTAGAGCCGATGCTGCTGGCCGAGTTGTTGCGGGGCCTGTTCGAAGAGCCCGACGCGCATGCGCTCGAGGTCCCGGTTACCGACATCAGCACCGACAGCCGGAGCATCGCGCGCGGCGGACTGTTTCTCGCCTGCCGGGGCCTGAGCAGCCACGGGCTCGATTACCTCGACGACGCTATCGAGGCCGGTTGTGCAGCCGTTGCCTGGGAACCCGTATCCGACCGGGCAGCGCCGACATTGCCGCAGGCTGTGGCCGGACTCGCTGTGCCGGGCCTGAGCGGCTTGCTCGGTGAACTGTCCGACCGGTTCTTTGCCGCACCTTCGGCAGAGCTTCAGGTCAGCGCGATTACCGGCACCAACGGCAAGACCAGCGTCGCATTTATCCTGGCCCAGGCGCTGCAGCGACTCGGCGAGCGTGCCGCTTACATCGGCACGCTCGGCTGGGGTATGCAGGGGTCTGTGCTGACGCCGTCGGCGCTGACAACCCCCGCGGTGATCGACCTGCATCGCGAACTGCGCGCGCTGCGCGACGCGGGCGCGACGCAGGCGGTGGTCGAGGCTTCGTCTCACGGTCTCGACCAGGGGCGCCTGGACGGGCTGCGCCTGGCGGTCGGCGCGATCACGAATATCAGTCGCGACCATCTCGACTATCACCGCGACTACGCTGCATATCAGGTCGCGAAGTCACGGTTGTTTACCGATCTTCGCCCGTCGACCGCGGTAATCAACGTCGGCGATGACGGCGTACGCGAGCTGGCTGCCGGATTGCCCGAATCGCTGCCACGGCTCAGCGTCGCGCTGATTCGCAATGACCGGTCTTCGCCGGCGGCGCAGCTGCTAGGTCGCCTGAACGCGGTACGACGGTCCGGGATCGGGCTCAGGTTCGGCGGCGATTTCGGAGACGCCACGCTGGACAGCAGCCTGTGGGGTGAGTTCAACGCGGAGAACCTGCTGGTTGCGGCCGGCTGTCTGCTGGCACTCGGTTTTGCCCTGCGTGATGCAGCCGATGCGCTGGCGCAGTGCGAGGCCCCGCCCGGACGGCTGCAGCGCGTCGGTGCCTCCGGGCCGCAGCCCGAAGCGGTGGTCGATTTCGCGCACACGCCGGCAGCGCTGCGCGAAGCCTTGCGCGCGATCCGGCAGCACAGCGACGGACGCTTGTGGCTGGTGTTCGGCTGCGGCGGTGACCGCGATACCGGCAAGCGCGCCGAAATGGGTGCGGTAGCGGCCGAGTATGCCGACGAGATCGTGCTCACCGATGACAATCCGCGCAGCGAAGATCCGGAAACCATTGCCGCCGACGTGCTGTCGGGCATCGACGAGCCGGCAGCTGTCCGGCGCATTGCCGACCGCGCCGGTGCGATTCGCTTTGCGCTCGGCGAGGCGGCCGCCGAGGACGTAGTACTGATCGCCGGCAAGGGCCACGAGACCCAGCAGTGGTTCGCCGATGGTCCGGTGCCGTTCTCGGACGCCGCGACCGCGCGCGATGCGCTGAGCGGAGCGGTATGAGCATGGGTCGCCTGTCCATGGTTGCAGACTCAGTTGGCGGCGAGCTGGTTGGCGCGGACCGTCCGTTTGACTCGGTGAGTACCGATACCCGCTCGCTGCGGCCGGGCCAGCTGTTTTTCGCGCTGCGCGGCGAGCGCTTCGACGCGTCGCGCTTCATCGACGAAGCCGAGCGCCTGGGCGCGGCCGGCGCGGTGGTCGAGAGCCTGGCCGACAGCGGCCTGCCGCAGGTTCTCATTGGCGATACGCGAACTGCGCTCGGCCGCTTTGCGCGCAGCTGGCGTCGCGGATTCGAGCTGCCGGTAATCGGTGTGACCGGCAGCAATGGCAAGACCACGGTACGCAGCATGATCGCC
>CBFCXA010000197.1:0-5144 GCA_965601985.1 uncultured Chromatiales bacterium
AGCGCCTATCGTGTGATTGCCGCCGGCAGCCGCAGCCTGGTCGACATCCAGCTGTGCGATGACCGCGGCGATCGCGACCTTGGCGGCGGCCGGGCCGCAGGCCGCTGGGTGCAGCTGGCCGCCACTGGCCGGCCGCAGCTGTATCGCGAACGCGCGCTGATCCAGGGCGGCGGCAATCCCCTGGGGGGCTGCTGATGATGCGTTACTCGAACGCCCCCAGGCACGGGTCAGGATTCACGTTGGTCGAAGTACTGGTAGCACTGGTGGTCCTGGCCGTCGGCATGCTCGGCATTGCCGGCCTGTACGTCGAGGGGCTGAAAGCCGGTCGTACATCGATCTACCGGACAACCGCGGTAAGGCTGGCCTCGGACATGGCCGACCGCATTCGCGCCAACCCGGTCGCACCCGCGAGTTACGCGGGCGTGGGCCCGGGCACTAACGCATTTGTCTGCGTCAATGGCGCCAACCCCTGTAATGCCGACGAATTGGCTCAGGACGACTGGTTCAGCTGGAACCAGGCAATCCAGGCGCGCCTTCCGCAGGGCGCCGCGGCGAATATCGTGGCCCAGCCGGTCGGTACGTTGACCCAGTACACCATTACCCTGCAATGGCCGGAAGTCGGCCAGGCGGATCCCGTCAGTTACACCCTGGTCATGCAGCAATGAGCGCGCGCACTGACAAACAGCGCGGCATGACGCTGGTGGAAATGATGATCGCGATGCTGATCGGCTCCATCCTGGTCGCCGGGGCGATTACCGTTTTCGTCCAGAGCCGCGCCAACTACCGCACGGCCGACAGCATTGCACGCCTGCAGGACAACCTGCGCTTCGCGCTCGACACGCTGGAGCCGGATATACGGCTCGCGCGATTCTGGGGCTTAAACAACCAGCCTGGACGAGTAAGGCTGCCGGCGGGTCTGCAGGTCAGCTGCACCGGGGCCGGCGTGGTCGCGGCCACCGATCTGGCCTTCGGCAACCTGGTCTCGGGCGTGGAGGCGCGCGACGACGTCTACAACCTGCCCTGCACCGGCACGCAACCGCGCGGCGGTTCAGACGTATTGATCCTGCGCCACGCCAGCGCACGTACCACGGTACCGAGCGTCGGGCAGGTCCAGGTGGAAAGCAATCCGAGCGGAGCCACGCTCTTCGACGGCGACGTCGCACCCGGCCTGGACGCACCATCGGAGATCCGCGACGTCGTGTTCAACGCCTACTACGTCGGTCAATCCGGATTCGATCCCCAGCTGCCGGCATTGCGCCGGCTGACGCTGGTCGACGGCGGCGCTGCCGGACAGCTGCAGGATCAGGAAGTCATTCCCGGCGTGGAAAACCTGCAGGTGCAGTTCGGACTCGACTCCGACGACGACATGGTCGTCGATCGTTACGTCGACAGCGACAACCCGCTCGCCAACCCGGCGGCGGGCATGCGCGTGCTGGCGGTCCGCCTGTGGCTGATGGTGCGCGGCGAAAACAATGAAGCGGGACTGGGCTTCACCGACAACGCCGTCTACCTGCCGCCGGATGCCGACCTCGCGCCCATTCAGCCCGGCGTGACGCCGGGCTTCCCGGCGGAATTCCGTCGGCTGGCGGCGAGCAAGACCATATTTCTTCGCAACGCCATGGATCTGCCGCCGCCATGACCTCTATAACGAACAAGCTGCCAAACCAGCCTGGCCGCCAGCGAGGCGCGGCTCTGATCGTCGGCCTGATCCTTCTGATGGTGCTGACAGTACTGGGCGTATCGACCATGCGCACCGCGTCGCTGGAACTGATCATGGCCGGCAACGTGCAGTTTCGGGAAAACGCATTCCAGCTGGCTTCCAGCGGGCTGGATACAGTTTTGCAACAGGCCCGTGACAATGTCGTGCCGCTCAACGCGGTCGCCGGCTGGCAACAGAACCTGGGCACGACGCGGGTGGAGCCGCTGAACGGCGAATTCGACACGTCGATCAGCTACCTGGGTGCCGGTTCGCCCTATTCCGGCTACAGCGCATCGCAGTTCCTGTTCCAGCATTTCCAGGTGGACTCCGAGGGCCGCACCGACCAGCGCGGCGCACGGTCACTGCAGTCGCAGGGCATTTACATCGTCACCCAGCGTGCCGCCGAGTAACTACCGGGAGCCATTACATGCAAAAGGTCGTCAATGCTGTAACAGCCTGGCTGATGCTCGCCTTTATCCTGATCGTATGGAACAGCGCGAGCCGCGCCGAGGTGCTGCTGCTCGAAGACGCGATCGAAGTACAAACCAACACGATCTACTGGAGCGGTCTGCGCGCCGGTCGACTGGTCGTGCGCAGCTGTCCGGACTGCAGTCCCCGATCCCTGCGAGTCGACGACGCTACACGATACCTGATCAGAGGTGTCGGCGAGTTCCTTCAGCCGGGGCCATTTCTCGACGAAGTCGACGATGCGGCAGTTCGCAACGGTGTTGGCGCCATTTTCCTGGTCCGTGGGACGGACCAGATCAGCCGCATCCTGTTATTGCCGGCAGAAGGTAACTGACACGGCATGCGCGGGTACCTGACAGATATCGCAATTGCCATGCGCGCAGCCGGCCTGCTGGCAATTGTCGGCTGCAGCTGCACAACGGCGCTGGCCGACGACACCGAGCTGTTCGTTACGGGATTCGATGCGCCTGCGGTATGCGAGAACCCGAACGTGCTGTTTCTGATCGACACGTCGCTGAGCATGGAGTCCACCGTATTGACCCAGGCGAGCTGGGATCCGGATACGACGTTCTCCGGCTGCTTTGACAGCGACACGCTCTACTACTCACCGACCGGCGACCTGCCTGACTGCGGTTCCGCGACCGCCTTTGCCAAGCCGCTGAACCGCTGCGCCGCTTCGAACGAGGGACTCCGACTGGTTGGCCGCTACCGCAACCTGTTCCGCAGCTACGACGCCGAGCGCGAGCGCTGGCAGACACTCGACCCGCTGGACAATGACGGTCCGGTCGAATGTGAGGCCGACCGGGGCATCGACGGCGACGGGACCAGCGGCCTGCCGTTCGCAGCCGACGGACCCGGCGGCCCGTGGGCGGCCGACGACAGCAACGAGCCTGCCTGGGGCTCGGCGTCCAACGTAACGATCTTCGACGGCAACTGGCTGAACTGGAACGCCAGCCCGCCGACGGTCGAGCGGACCCGGCTGGAAGTCGTGCAGGAGGTGGTCAACTCGGTCATCGACAGCCTCGACAACCTCAACGTCGGCGTCATGCGTTTCAACCGTGACGAAGGCGGCCCGGTAATAAAGCAGATCGAAGACGTGCTGCTCAGCCGCCAGGCCGCCAAAGACTCGATTAACGGCTTGAGTGGCGAAGGCTCCACCCCACTGTCGGAAACGCTGTTCGAGGCCGGCCAGTACTACGCACAGCGCCTGGTCGACTACGGCAATGTCGGCCCGCAGCTGAGTGTGCCTTTGTCACGCCTGAACGGCGATCCTGCCGGTACGAGCTATCTGTCACCGATTCGCACTAATGGTCAGAAGTCCTTCATCGTGCTGCTGTCGGATGGCGAGCCCAAGGACGACAGCAGCGCGGACGAAAAAATTACCAGCCTGCCCGAGTTTCCGCAGCTGGTCGGCCAGGAATGCGACGGCAGCGGCGACGGCCGTTGCCTTGACGATATGGCCGAGTACCTTTTCAAGCGCGACCTGCGCCAGGATGTGCCGGGGCTGCAGAACGTGGTCACGCACACCATCGGCTTCACGCTGGATCTCGACCTGCTGCGCAGCACCGCCGAGCGCGGCGGCGGCCGCTATTTCACGACCGAGGACACGGCCAGCCTGGCGGCCGCGCTGACCGACCTGGCAGAGTCATTCGACGAAGAAGGCGGCCTGTTCGCCGCGCCCACGGTCGCCGTGAACAGCTTCAACAGGACCGCGACCCTGGACGACGTTTACCTGTCGGTGTTCGAGCCGTCGGAAACCATTCGCTGGCTCGGCAACCTGAAGCGCTATCGACTGGCGGTCGAGGCGACCGGCGATGCCGAGGATCCTTTCGATATATTCCTGGAAGACCAGGACGGTCGCGAGGCGGTCGACCCAGCGACCGGGTTCTTCATCGATGAGACGCGCAGTTTCTGGTCGGACGACCCGGACGGTAACGATCCGCGTCTCGGTGGTGCGGCCAGTCAGTTGCCGGATCCCGACAATCGCCGCGTCTACACCAATATCGCCGGCGGCGACCTGAACAGCCCGGGCGGCGAGAACCGCGTGACCGTTGACAATGCGCTGATCACCGCGGCGATAGTCGGTTCGCCCGACGACGAACGCGAGCGCGTCATAGAGTGGGCACGCGGCAAAGACGTACTCGACCTCGACGCCGACGGCGTTACCGACGAGGCGCGCGGTGACATGGGCGACCCGCTGCACAGCCGGCCGGCTGTAGTCGTCTACGGCGGCACCGCGGAAAACCCGGACGCGACTGTGTTCGTCGGCAGTAACGACGGCTATCTGCACGCGATTGACGCCAGCACCGGCGAGGAGCTTTGGGCATTCATTCCGGAACGCCTGCTCGGACGCCTGTTCGGTCTGTTCACCAATAACGTGTCTGCGACACGCAGCTACGGCCTGGACGGCGAAATCACGGTGTTCATAGAAAACAACGATCTGCAGCCGGGCATTGGCGGTGATGAGCGTGTACTGCTGGTGTTCGGCATGCGGCGCGGTGGCGAGGCCGTGTTTGCCCTGGACGTGACCAACCGCAGCCGTCCACGGCTGCTGTGGGAGATCGACAGCGGCGACGCCGGCCTGTCCGACCGGGGTCAGACCTGGTCACCGCCGCGTGTCACGAACGTGTCGGTCAACGGCCAGCAGCGCCGTGTGGTGCTGTTCGCCGGCGGCTACGACACCGGGCAGGACAATCGCAGCTTCCGCGAAGACTCGGTCGGCAATGCGATATTCATGGTCGATCTGGCGGACGGTGAACTGATCTGGAGCGCAGGCAACGACAACAGCCACGACCTCAATCTCGAGCGGATGCGTTTTTCGATCCCCGGCGGTCTGGCGCTGCTGGACGTCGACGAGGACGGCAATACCGATCGCCTCTACTTTGGCGACATGGGCGGCCAGCTATGGCGGCTGGACGTGCGCAACGGGCAGAGCGTCAGCAATCTCGCCGACGGTGGCGTGCTGGCCAGCCTGGGC
>CBFCXA010000198.1:0-5141 GCA_965601985.1 uncultured Chromatiales bacterium
CTCGACGCTCTTGTCCATTCGCTGGGCGGCATCTTTGCGGATATCGTCAATCATCGTCAGTGTCCCCCCCCCTCGCCGGCAGCGACCAGCGTCCCGACCTCGTCGCCACGCGCCAGGCGAACCAGCGCGCCCGACTCGTTGAGATTGAACACGCGGATCGGCAGGCCATTATCCCGGCACATCACCACCGCGGTCGTGTCCATGACGTTCAGTTTGTCCTCGATCACCTTGTCGAAACTCAGTGTCGAGTAGCGCGTTGCCGAACTGTCGCGCATCGGGTCGGCAGAATACACGCCATCGACCTTGGTCGCTTTGGCCAGTACGTCCGCGCCGATCTCGATCGCACGCAACGCCGCTGCTGTGTCAGTCGTGAAGAATGGGTTGCCGGTACCGGCAGCGAATACTGCGACGCGGCCCTTCTCGAGATGGCGTACCGCCCGCCGGCGAATATAGTCCTCACAGATCTCGTGAATCTGCAGTGCAGACATAACCCGGGAATTCACGCCAACTCGCTCCAGCGCATCCTGCAGCGCCAGCGAATTGATCACCGAGGCCAGCATGCCCATGTGGTCGCCGGTGACCCGATCCATGCCCGAGCGGGCCAGACCGGCGCCGCGGAAGATGTTGCCGCCGCCGATGACTACCCCGATCTCGATACCCAGCCCGAGAACTTCGCGAATTTCCTCGGCGATGCGGCTGAGCACCGCCGGGTCGATGCCGTAGTCTTCGCTGCCTAGCAGCGCTTCGCCGCTGAGTTTGAGGAGAATCCGGCGGTACGTTCGTTCGGGAAGGTCCACGCGGCTACGGCTCCAGTCACAGCTCCAGGGCAGTACACAAAGAACCCCGCCTGGGCGGGGTTTTTGGCAAGTCTACCGGAATTAGCCGCGGGGCCATACCGGTCCGGGCCGGGAACTGCGCCGGGCCTCAGCCCTGCGCCTCGATCTGCGCCTGCACCTCGGCGGCGAAGTCCTCGGCCTTCTTCTCGATGCCTTCCCCGACCTCGTAGCGCACGAAGCCGTTCACGGTCGCCTTGTGCTGCTTGAGCAGCTTCTCGACCGTCAGATCCGGATCCTTGACGAAGGGCTGGCCCAGCAGGGTGATCTCATTCAGGTACTTGCGCAGGCGGCCTTCGACCATTTTCGCGACAATTTCAGGCGGCTTGCCCTCAGCGGCAGCCTGCTCGGCCAGGATTCCCCGCTCTTTGTCGACCTCCTCGGCGGGCAGATCGTCTGCGGCCACGCAGCGCGGATTGGTCGCGGCAATGTGCATCGCCAGGTCGCGACGCAGCTCTTCGTCGCCGCCGCTGACATCGACCAGCACGCCGATACGCACACCGTGCAGGTAGCTGCCCGTCTCCCCCGCCGGACTCAGGCGCTGGAAGCGGCGTACCGAAATGTTCTCGCCAATCTTCGAGATCAGTGCCTTGCGAGCCTCTTCGAGGCTGTCGGCGCCACCGGCCTGCATCAGGCCGTCGACGTCGTCGGCATCGCCGGCGACGGCTGCTTCGGCGACCGCGCGCGCGAAGGCCACGAAGTTCTCGTCCTTGGCGACGAAATCCGTTTCGCAGTTGACTTCAGCCAGTGCAGCCTGCCCGGCGGACTCGGACAATTCGATGCGCCCCTCGGCCGCAACCCGGCCGGCCTTCTTGTCGGCTTTCGCCTGGCCGCGCTTGCGCAGCAGTTGCTGGGCTGCGTCCAGGTCGCCTTCGGCCTCGACGAGGACTTTCTTGCACTCCATCATGCCGGCGCCGGTGCGCTCGCGGAGTTCCTTGACCAGACTCGCTGTGATTGCCATTGATCCTGACCTGTGAGTGATGTGGTACTGCCGACTGCCCCGGGTCTGTCCCGGTCAGCCAGCGGATTCGTCCTTGGGCGTGTCCTCGACGACCGGTGTCTCGGCTGCGGGCTGCGCCGCTTCGGGCGCGACTGACGGCTCTGGCGCCGCATCCACCTTCTCCGGAGCCGTTACGGCCTCCCCCTCGGCGGCTTCGGGCGCCGTTTCGGCCGGGGCCGGCGGCACTGCAGCGGCGGGGTCGGACTTGGCCGCGGTGCGGGACTTGCGCGCCGTCTTGCGGCCCGAGCGAGCCCGGCGTTCGCGCGGTTTGCCGTGCTCGTCCAGCTCGACGAATTCGTCCTCGCCCTCGGGCAGTGACGGGGCCGAAGCCTTGCCTTCCAGCACCGCATCGGCAATGCCACGCGCGTACAGCTGCGCCGCACGCATCGCATCGTCGTTGCCCGGAATCACGTAGTCGATGGTGTCAGGTGAGCAGTTGGTATCGACCACGCCGATCACGGTGATGCCGAGCACATTGGCCTCGTGCACCGCGATTTTCTCGTGACCGACGTCGATCACGAAGATCGCATCCGGCAGACCATTGAGGTCCTTGATGCCACCGAGGCTGCGTTCCAGCTTCTCCTGCTCGCGACTCAGCTGCAGACCTTCTTTCTTGGTCAGCTGCTCGATCGCGCCCGACTCCTGCATTTCCTCGATCTCCTCGAGGCGGCGGATGGACTGGCGGATGGTCTTGAAGTTGGTCAGCATGCCGCCCAGCCAGCGATGGCTGACGAACGGCATGCCGCAGCGCGCTGCCTCCGTGCGAATCGCGTCCTGCGCCGAGCGCTTGGTGCCGACGAACAGCACGGTCCCGCCGTCGGCCACCAGCCGCTTGACGAAAGTCGACGCTGTCTGCAGCCGCGGCACGGTGTGCTCGAGGTTAATAATGTGGATGCTATTTCTGGCGCCGAAGATGAAGGGTGCCATCTTCGGATTCCAGTAGCGGGTCTGATGCCCGAAATGCACGCCAGCTTCCAGCATCTGGCGCATACTGATGTCAGTCACAAGTTGTCTCCTGGGTTGAGCCTCCATGTACCCCATACGGAAACCCGGCTTTACGCCGGGCACCCGACCGCATGTGTCGATACATGTGTGGATTAATTGCCTGAAAGGCGCGCGCTTTATACCATAGGGCCTCCCGGGCAACAATGGACCGGAATCCGGGCGACTTAATTCGTCCGCCCGCGTCATCTGCCTAACGCACTGCAGCGAACTGTCCCGGGCCCAAACCGATTCCGCGCACCCGTCAGGTCTGCTGCCTGACTTGACGGTGTGAGCCCCCGAGCGACAAACAGCACATGAACGTAAGCGTCAAAACGCCGGAAGAACAGGAGCGCATGCGGGTCGCCGGCCGGCTGACCGCCGACGTGCTGGACATGATTGGCGAGCATGTGCAGCCCGGCATAAGCACCGACGAGCTGGACCGCATCTGCCACGAGTACATCGTAGAGCATCAGCAGGCGATCCCGGCCCCGCTGAACTATCGTGGCTTCCCCAAATCGATCTGCACTTCGGTAAACCACGTGGTCTGCCACGGCATTCCGACCGATCGCCGCCTGCGCCAGGGTGATATCGTCAACATCGACATCACGGTGATCAAGGACGGCTTCCACGGCGACAGCAGCCGCATGTTTCATGTCGGCAAGCCGACCGTAAAAGGTCAGCGGGTGGCGGAAATCTCGCACGAGGCCATGTGGCAGGGCATCCGCGAGGTGCGGCCGGGCGCACGCCTCGGCGATATCGGGCATCGCATTCAGCGCTATGTGGAGAGTCAGCGCTGCAGCGTCGTTCGCGAGTACTGCGGGCACGGCATCGGACGGCAGTTCCACGAAGACCCGCAGGTGCTGCACTACGGGAACCCCGGCACCGGCATGGAACTGCAGGCCGGCATGACTTTCACCATCGAACCGATGGTCAACGTAGGTCGCCGTCACGTGCGCCTGCTGCCGGACGGCTGGACAGTCGTTACCCGTGATCACTCGCTTTCGGCCCAGTGGGAACACACCATCCTGGTTACGAACGAGGGCTACGAGGTTCTCACGCTGGGTGCCGAAGATCGCCAATGAATCGCGCGCTTGCCTTTGCCGACGACGACGAGTCGGTCAGTCTCACGACGCCGGCCGCAGAGCTGGCCGCTGAATTTCTCGATGCCGCGTCCCGCAGGCTGCACTGGAAGCACATCGAGTCGCGCGCTTTCGACCCCGCCGTAGACCTGACGCAGTTACGGCATGTCTACAGTTGCAGTAGCGCGGCGCTGACGCAGCTGTTTCTCGACGGCGCCGAAGCCGGTCAGCTGGTCAGAGACCGCGCCCGGCTGGTCGACTGCCTGATCCGCGCCGCCTGGAAGCGCGAAGCCGCAGCGGCCCTGCCCAGCGCCGCACTGGTTGCGGTCGGCGGCTACGGGCGCGGGGAGCTGCACCCGCATTCGGACGTAGACCTGCTGGCGCTGCTGGACGAACCGACGTCTGCCGCAACGGCCGATGCGATCGCCCGCTTCCTGGCCCTGCTCTGGGACATCGGTCTGGAAGTGGGCCACAGCACGCGCACGCTTGAAGACTGCCGAGATACCTGCCGTGAAGACCAGACCGCGGTAACGACGCTGATGGAGTCTCGCTGGCTGTCCGGCCCGGCAGAGCCGGTGGCCAGAATGCAGATGGCGCTTGGTCCCGAGCACATGTGGCCGACGCGCAGCTATTTCGAGGCCAAGCTGAAAGAACAGCAGACGCGGCATGCGCGCTACGAAGACACCGCCTACAAGCTGGAACCCAACGTCAAAGGCAGCCCCGGCGGCCTGCGTGACATCCAGACCATTGTCTGGGTCGCCCGCCGGCATTTCGGCAGCCGCGACCTGCGCGCCCTGCTGGCGCGCGGCTTCCTGACCGAGGCCCAGCTGAGCCTGCTCGAGGACGGCCGAGATTTTATGTGGCGCGTGCGTTTCGCCCTGCACACCCTGACCGGCAGGCGCGAAGACCGGCTGCTGTTCGACCAGCAGATTCGCGTGGCCAAGCTGTTCGGCTACCGCGACGGCAACTACGTGCTCGCTGTCGAACAGTTCATGCAGCGCTACTACAGAACGGTGAAGGAACTCAGCCGTTTGAACGAAATGCTGTTGCAGCAGTTCCAGGAACTGATCCTGATGAACCCCCAAGCGCCGCCCGTACCGGTCAACGAGCGCTTCCAGACGCGCAACGGGTTCCTGATCCTGAGCGACAACGGCGTATTCCGACGCAATCCGTCATCGATTCTGGAAGCGTTCCTGCTGTTGCAGCAGCATCCGGAAGTCAAAGGCATGAGCGCGAGTCTGATTA
>CBFCXA010000199.1:0-5130 GCA_965601985.1 uncultured Chromatiales bacterium
ATCACTTCTGCCGGACCTTCTGCGCGGAGAACAGCAAGCCGGTGCTGGAGATCAACGCTGAGCATCCGCTGGTGCAGCGCCTGGGGGCGGAAGCAGACGACGTGCGCTTCGGCGACCTCGCGGACCTGCTACTCGACCAGGCACGGCTGGCCGACGGGCGCGCGCTCGATGATCCGGGCGTGTTTGTACAGCGACTCAACCGGCTGTTGCTGGACCTGGCGGGCGAGGCCGGCGAATCCGCCTGACCCGATCGCGTCGAACATAGAAGTCATGAATACGAAATATGGCCGCAGCCGCGAGGCCCTGCGCGAGCGACTCTCGACGGAGCAATTCGAAGTGACCCAGGATCGGGGCACTGAGGTAGCGTTCAGCGGCGCCTATTACGATTGCCGCACGCCGGGCAGCTACCGCTGCATTTGCTGTGGCAGCGACCTGTTCCGTTCCTCCGAGAAATACGATTCCGGCACCGGCTGGCCGAGTTTTTTTGCCCCGGTGACGTCGGCAGCGGTGACCATCCGCGAGGACCGCAGCCACGGTATGGTTCGTGACGAAGTTAGCTGCAGCAACTGCGGATCGCACCTCGGCCACGTGTTTCCGGACGGCCCGAAGCCGAGCGGCTTCCGCTACTGCATCAATTCTGCAGCACTGAACCTCGCGCCGTCGCGCGAAGTCGATAACTGAGTCGCGCGCTCAGCCGACCTCGGGGTTCAATCAGGGATTAGACTCCCACCTGCTCCAGCACGTCGGGCAACACGCCGAGCAGTTCGTCGATCTGTTCGCGGCGCACGATCAGCGGCGGTGCGAAGCGCAGCACGGTGGCGTGTGTTTCGCGCACCAGCATGCCGCTGGCCATCAGCGCTTCGCTGACCGCGCGACCGGCCAGTCGCGACGGGTGCAGTTCCATGCCGATCATCAGTCCCCGGCCGCGGACTTCGCAGATTCCCGGGTGGGCCAGGGCTTCTAGGCCCTGGCTCAGGTACTTTCCCATCAGGCGGCTGTTCTCGATCAGGCCTTCGTCTTCGAGGATGTCCAGCGCGGCCAGGCCAATCGATGCGGCCAGCGGGTTGCCGCCGAAGGTGCTGCCATGTGAGCCCGGGCCGAACAGTTCCAGGATTTCCGCATGGCCGAGCAGCAGGCTGACCGGATAGAGCCCGCCGCCGAGCGCTTTGCCCAGCAGCAGCAGGTCCGGCCGGACCTGCTCATGGTCGCAGGCCAGCAACTTGCCGGTACGCCCCAGCCCGGTCTGGATTTCGTCTGCGATCAGCAGCAGGTTATGCCTGCGGCAGATCTCGGCGCAGCGCGACAGGTAGCCGGGCGGCGGTACGACGATACCGCCCTCGCCCTGGATCGGCTCGACCAGGAACGCGGCGGTTCGCTCGCTGATCGCGGCTTCCAGCGCGTCGCTGTCACCGTAGTCCACCAGCTCAAAGCCCGGCGGGAACGGGCCGAAGTCGCGGCGGTATTCCGCTTCGTCGGACATCGCAATCGCGCCCAGCGTGCGTCCGTGGAAATTCCCGCGGCAGGCAATGATCTCGGCCTGGTCGGCAGGCACGCCCTTTACTCGGTACGCCCAGCGCCTGGCAAGCTTGAGGCCGGCTTCGACGACTTCGACGCCGGTGTTCATCGGCAGCGCCCGATCCATTCCCGTCATGGTGCAGGCGCGCTCCAGGAACGGCCCGAGCCGGTCACTGTGAAAGGCGCGCGAGACTACCGCCAGCCGGGCGGCCTGCTCGTTAAGGACCTGCAGCAGGCGTGGATGCGCATGGCCATGGCTGACCGCGGAGTACGCGCTCATGAAGTCGAGATACCGTCGGCCTTCGGTGTCCCAGACCTCACAGCCGCGGCCGCGGCTGAGCACGACCGGCAACGGCTTGTAGTTCTGTGTGCCGTAATCTTGTTCGAGTTGCGTCGCCGTCGTCACGGTCCGGGCCCGGTGTTACCAGCGCGGGATGTTAGCAGCCGGAGACTGGCGGACGCCTGCGAAACCCCGAATAATCGGCGGCTTCGCCAGCCCGAGCCGAGACGATCCGGAATCAGATTCATGTCCATGCCCGCCGTTCTGAAAGAAGCGCTGACACTGTCCGGCCCGGCCGGGCGCATCGAGGCGCTGCTGGAAACACCGCGTGACTGCGACGAGCATGCGGTTGCCGTGCTCTGCCATCCGCATCCGCAGTTCCAGGGCACCATGCTGAACAAGGTCGTGCACACCATGGGGCGAGCGGCGAACGACCTCGGCGCGCCGGCGCTGCGCTTCAACTTTCGCGGCGTCGGCGCCAGTGATGGTGAATTTGCGCAAGGCCATGGCGAGGCCGAGGATACGCTGGCCGTGATCGACTGGGCACGGGATCGTTATCCGGGCGCCAATCTTTGGCTGTGCGGCTTCTCCTTTGGGTCGATGGTCGCATGCCGTGCCGCGCTCACGGCGAAACCGGACTGGCTGGTGAGCATCGCGCCGCCGGCACAGCGCATGGCCGGGTTGCTCGACGGCCGCGAGCCCGAAGGCCGCTGGCTGGTGATCCAGGGCGATGCCGATGCGGTCGTGCACTGCGATTCCGTGGTCAAGTGGATCGACGGCCTGGAACGGAAGCCGGAGTTGATCATTCTGCCGGGCGTCGAGCATTTCTTTCATGGCCGCCTGACGCTGCTGCGCCAGACCCTGGTCGAGCGGCTTGGAGGTGACAGACAGGATGATCGGTAAGCTCAAGGAAATGCTCGAAGGCCTGGCGCCGACCGAAATCGAGGATGAGGAAACCAGCCTGGAACTGTCGGTCGCGGTGTTGCTGGTCGAGATGGCTCGTGCTGATCACCAGCTTGCCGAGGCCGAGGAAGCGACCATCCGCAAGTTACTTAACGAGGCCTTCGACCTGACCGGCGAGGCTGCTGAAACACTGCTGCACGAGGCTCGCGTGGTCGCGGAAGACTCGGTATCCATGCATGATTTCACGCGCGCGATTCACGAGGGCATGGACTATGCAGAGAAGCAGCGGGTGATCGAGATGCTCTGGCGGGTCGCGCTGGCTGATCGCAGTCTCGACAAATATGAAGACTATCTGATCAGCAAGCTGGGCGAACTTCTGTACGTATCCCGTGGCGACGTTATCCGCCTGCGTCACAAAGTCGCCGATCAGGCCGGCTGATCGATCGTCAGTCGGAGTAGAAAGTCTCGGTAAAGCTGACCTGGAACGCCTCGCCCTCGTAGTCCGCGGGTCGGGCGAGGATGTCGAACTTCAGCGTTTCGCCGTTCGCTACCGGCAGGTCCGCGATGTAATAGACCGCACCGCCGTCCTTGACTTCGCGCAGGGAAACGGTTTTCAGCTGTCCGGTCAGGTTGCTCGCGCTGGCGGTAACATCGCCGGGCACCGGCTGGCCGGTACTGCCCGGCAGCTTTTTCACGATCGAAATATTCAGCATCGCGCGATTCTTGCTGCGCACGATGCCGTACTGTTTGGCAACCTCCGGTTGCAGGTCAGCAGTCGGTTGCGCATTGAAGTGCAGCACGTGACTGTCGAAATCCTGAGAGCGTTGATCGGCGGCCGCCGCGGTGGTTGGCGCTGCGCCTTGTTCGCTAGCGTTGTCGGAACCGCAGCCTACGATCAGCAGCGCCGTCAGCGTTGCGCCAAATACTGCCTTCGCAAATTTCATGTCCGGACCCCCGAGTACACGAAGCATGTTCATGCGGGTCACTATAAACCACGTGGCGCGGGCTGTCCCTCGCGGCCGGTGACGGGTTACAGGGGCTGGCCGATCGAGGTGCAAACCAGCCGCGACATGACGCGGCCGACCGGCAGCAGCATGCTTACGGCCTGGATGCCGATAAGCACGAACAGCGGCGACAGGTCGAGTCCGCCGATTGCCGGAACAATGCGCCGCACTGGTGCGAGTACCGGCTCGGCCAGCGCGGAGAGCAGATTTGCGGCCGGGTTGTAACCGCCCGGTGAAATCCAGCTGAGTACGACATAGATCAGGATAACGAACAGGTAGATGCGCAGCGTGAGCTGCAGCAGTCGAATGATGGCGATGCCCAGCAGCTGCAGCAGGTCGGCGCTGCCCACACAGGCGACGTTGACCAGTACCGCGGTGGCGAGGACCTGCAGCGCGAGTGCCGCCAGAAGTGTTGCGGTATCCAGCGTACCCAGCGCAGGCACAACTCGCCGTATCGGGAGCACCAGCGGATTGGTCACGCGCAGGATGAACTGGCTCAGCGGATTGCGAAAATCGGCGCGTGCCCATTGCAGCAGCAGGCGCAGTACAAAACAGATGATGTACAGGTCGAGGAGGCTGCGAAAGATGAATATCAGCGCGTCCTGCATGTCTGCTCCGTGTCGCTGAGAGTACCTGCTGGAGGTCTAGTCGGAATCGCGGCCGAGTTCAACCGAGCGTCGCCGCGCGGCATCGAGCGCCTTCCGGAAGATATCACGAAGCTCGGCGTTCTCGAGGCTGGTGATAGCCGCGGCTGTGGTGCCGCCGGGCGAGGTTACGCTCGCGCGCAACGCCTCGGGCGACAGCCGGGAATCGGCGGCCGCCAGCCCGGCGCCGCGCGCGGTCGCCACTGCGAGGCGTTCGGCGAACTCGTCGTCTATGCCGTTCGCGCGCGCCCAATCGGCGAGGATCTCCATCAACAGATAGAAATAAGCCGGGCCGCTGCCCGACACTGCAGTGACTGCATCGATCAGACTTTCGTCCTCGACCCATCCGGACTCGCCGGTTGCGCTCATCACGTAATCTGCCTGGGCACGTTGCCGGTCGTCTACGGCGGCCCCGGCGACCATCACCGCCATGCCCGCGCCAACCAGCGCGGGCTGGTTCGGCATTACCCGGATGACCGGCGTGGCGTCGCCCAGCCAGTTGCCGAGCGTGGTGAGAGTCAGCCCCGCCGCCACCGAAATTACCAGCTGATTGTCCCGGCGAGGTCCCAGCTGTTGCAGCACGTGGCGCATGAGCTGCGGTTTCACGGCCAGGATCAGTACCTCGGCGCCGGCCGCGACCGCATCGTTATCGTTACCCAGTGACAGGTCCTGATGCAGCGAGCGCAGAGCCTCCAACTGTGCATCGCTCGGGTCGGCGACATGCAGGCGTCGGGGCGCATGCCCGCTCCGCAACAGCCCGGCAATGATCGCGCCGGCCATGTTG
>CBFCXA010000200.1:0-5103 GCA_965601985.1 uncultured Chromatiales bacterium
CAGCATCGTGCACGAGCCCAGCGGGCGGAGCATGAGCTACCAGTCGCTACTGGATGCGATCGCCGACATGCCGGTACCCGACGACCCGCCGCTCAAACCGTTAAACCAGCTGCGCCTGGTCGGCCGCTCGCGAGCACACCTGGACCTAGAACAGATTCTGCGTGCCGAGGTCGAGTACGGCATCGACCAGCGCCAGCCCGACATGCTGTACGCAGCCGCCGCCCGCTGCCCGGTATTCGGCGGCTCGCTGGGCGGCTACGACGACAGCGCGGCCCGGCGTGTACCAGGCTATCGCGCGACCGTCGAGATTCCGGCAGTGCCGGGCAACGCCAGTGTGCCGCCGAGCGTGGCGGTGGTCGCGGATAACAGCTGGGCGGCGATGCGAGGCCGCGACGCGCTGGAGATTGACTGGCTGCCGCCGGACGGGCCGCTGGAGAACGACGAGGATAACAGTGCGCGCATGGCCGCACTGCTAGACGCGCCGGCCGGGGATGAGCTGCTGCGCATCGGCGATCCCGAGAACGCCGCGCTGACCGGCGACGGACCCCTGGTGACGGCGGAGTACGCGCTGCCGCTGCTCGCGCACGCATCGCTGGAGCCACAGAACTGCACCGCGCGTTACCGGGACGGCAGGCTCAAGCTGTGGACGCCGAGTCAGACACCGAATTTCACGCTCGCGCTGGCCGCGCAGGCGACCGGGCTGGACCCTGAACGGGTCAGTGTCGAAATCACCCGCATCGGCGGTGCGTTCGGCCGCCGCCTGAACGCCGATTTTTCGATCGAAGCGGCGCTGCTGGCCAAACAGCTGGACGGCCCGACGGTGCAGCTGGTCTGGACTCGCGAAGACGACCTGCGACACGATTTCTACCGGCCCTGCGCGCTGCATCGGCTGAGCGCGCGCCTGGAAGGACTCGGGGGCGAGCCGCTGGCCTGGGATCATCATTTCACCACGCCGGCCATTTTCTCGAACTACACGCTGCCGCCGAACAGCGACCGGCCGGGGATGTACGAGGCTACAGGCGCGATCGACCTGCCCTACAAAGTACCCAACCGCCGCTGCGCCTTCTCGCTGCTGGAGTCGCGGACACCGCTGGGCTGGTGGCGCGCCGTGTCGACCACGCACACGGTGTTTGCGGTCGAGTGCTTCATCGACGAACTGGCCATCGCCGCCGGGCGCAATCCGCTGGACTACCGGCTGGGCCTGCTGGCCGCGCCGCCGGCCGAGCTGCCCGGTCAGGACGCGGAGTTCCCGTTCGAGCTCGAGCGCGCACGCGGCATCCTGACGCTCGTCGCTGATGCGGCCGGCTGGGGCGATTCGCTGCCCGAAGGGCGTGGTCGCGGCATCGCTTTCTGCCGGGACCACCTGAGCTACTCGGCAACCGTGATCGAGGCATCGATGCCGGAGCCGGGTACCGTGAAAATCCATCGCGTGACCGCGGCGCTGGACTGCGGGCTGGTCGTCAACCCGGACGGTGCGCGCATGCAGGTGGAGGGCGCGGTAATGCAGGGTCTGTCCGCGGCCTTACGTGAACGGGTGCGCCTGCAGGACGGCCGCGTCGCCCAGCGCAATTTCGACGATTATCCGATCCTGCGCCAGCTGGAAGCACCGGAGCGAATCGATGTCGTACTGCGTGCCAGCGCCGCTGCACCCACCGGTGCCGGAGAACCCGCGCTGCCCACCGTAGCGCCTGCACTCGCGAACGCCCTGTTCGCCGCCACCGGCAAGCGCTATCGGAAACTGCCGCTCGACCGCGCCACGCTGTCGGACGGGATCCCGCCGGACGCAGCAGCGATCTGAGCAGGCGGCGGGCGGCGCTCAGCCGAAAAAGTCTTTTGGATCGATGCCGAATGCGCCGGCTTCGTGACCGGCAACGATCCAGCGCGCCGAACGCTTCTGTTCATCACTGGACAGCTTCTTCAGATCGATGATTTTCTGCGATGACAGCGGTTGCTTGTCGGCATCGAGCAGGCATATAAGCTTCGGCCGCAGCCGGCGAACGTCGTTCTGCTCGATCACGATGCCCACTTCGCCGGAGTTCATTTCGACGATGCTGCCGGTCGGGAACATGCCCAGCGATTGCACGAACTGCTCGACCAGCTCGCGCTGAAAGCCGGTGCCGGACATCAGATTGAGTTCGCGCACGGCGTCATACGAAGAACGCGGCTCGGCATGGGGCCGCGCACTGATCATTGCGTCGTAGCAGTCGACCAGCCCGGCGATACGGCCGAAAACCGGGATGTCGCCGCCGGAAATACCGCGCGGATACCCCGAACCGTCGTGACGCTCGTGGTGGCTGGCGATCATGTCCAGAATCGCGTCGTTGATGCCCGGTGTCTTGCGTGCCAGCGCCACGCCCCATTCGACGTGCTGCTGCATGATTTCGAATTCCTGCTCGTTCAGCGGCCCCTCTTTCCGGACAATGGATTCGGGGATCTTGGCTTTGCCCAGGTCCAGCAACATGCCGCCCATGGCCAGCGTCTGCAACCCGCTGCGGTCGAAGCCAAGGTGGCGACCAAGGATGACCGCCCAGACCGACGACGCAATCGAGTGATTGTAGGCATATTCATTGCGCTTGCGCAGCGTGACCAGCCAGGCCATTGCGTCCTGGTTACGCAGCACACTGTCAATCATCGGGCCTGCCGCCTCGCGGATCTTGTCGACTTCGATTTGCTCGCCTTTGCGTACGTGCTCGAATATCTGGTTCAGGTAGTCGACAGCGACCCCGTACGCGTGTGCCGCTTTCGGTGCTTCGCTGCGGGTGTCGACTGTGTTGCGATACTCGACGCGGCCGCTGATGCGGCGCGCCAGCCAGCCGGAAGGCTCGACCCTGCTTAGCGCACTCAGCAGACGGTAAGACAGCGGTGCGGCTTTGACCGGGCCGCGACCGTTGCCGGCGGCGAAAGGATCGTGCGACTTGCCGATAGAGTTGTGTGCTTCGAGTATCCGGTCCTTCGGCAGCTTGCTGCGCTCGACATCCACATAGACGTGTTTGCAGAACTTGCGCAGCAGCCCGATCTCGCTCTCCTCACGAATCTCGAAGCCCTGCAGCAGGAACGGTGTCTCCAGCCACGGCCTGTCGAGCTGGGAGACAAACATGCCCTGCTCGAGGTTAAAGGTGTCGACCTTGACTCGCTTGAACAACAATTGGTTAACCCCCGGGGACCGCGCCCCGTAACGTAGCTTTCCATAATAGCCAGCGGCCCCGCGGGGTCCGTGGCTGGTATCACAGTTCCGCCTGCGCCGGCGCGGGACGGATGCGTCAACCCGTCCGCAGGCGGCACGTTGTGTGACGCAGTGCGCGAATTCCGGAGACGAGCGACGCGAGTTATTGCGGGCCTGGCGGCCCTTGTCCTGGCCGGCTGTGCGGCCAACACCGGTCCGATCATCGACACCCGGGGCGTGAACATGGTCCAGTACGACGAGGACCTGGCGCAGTGCTCGGTCTACCAGGACCAGGTCAGCACCCGACCGGGATGCTGAAAGGAGCCGCTGCCGGCGGCGCGACCGGAGCGGCGACCGGTATTTTCACCGGCGATATCGGTCGGGCGGCCGGCGTTGGCGCGGTCCTCGGCAGCGCGCAGTCAGCCAGGGAAAACGACAGGATCCGCCAGCGGGTGGTGAAGAACTGCCTGCGCGGGCGTGGTTACCGCGTGCTCAATTAGCCTGTACGCAGCGGTTCAGCTGGCCTCGGCGAGGCCGGCCGGACAGCTCACGCCGGTGCCGCCGAGGCCGCAATAACCGCCGGGATTCTTCGCCAGGTATTGCTGGTGGTAGTCCTCGGCGAAATAAAACGGCGGGGCCGGCAGAATCTCCGTAGTGATCGCGCCGTGACCAGCCTGCGCCAGCGCCTCGCCGTATGTCTGCTTCGAGGCCCGCGCAGCGGCCGCCTGCTCATCGTCGTAGGTATAGATTCCGGATCGATACTGCGTGCCCACGTCGTTACCCTGCCGCATGCCCTGGGTCGGATCGTGAGACTCCCAGAACACGCGCAGCAGGTCCGAGTAGCTCACGACGGCCGGGTCGAACACGACCCGCACCACTTCGTTGTGCCCGGTCTGGCCGCTGCAGACTTCGCGATAGGTCGGGTTGGGCGTGTGGCCGGCAGCGTAGCCGACCGCGGTCGAATACACCCCCGGGGCCTGCCAGAACTTGCGCTCCGCGCCCCAGAAGCAGCCCAGTCCGAACAGGGCCATCTGCATCTGCTCCGGGAACGGGCCGTCCAGCGGGTTGGCGTTAACGAAGTGCTGCTCCGGTACCGGCATCTTGTCGCCACGCCCGGGCAAGGCCCGCTCCGGGCTGGGAATCTCGAGTTTCTTGCTGCGGAAGAACATGTCAGATCCTTCGTTATCACGGGGCCGGTGGATCCAACGGCTAAACCGCACGGGTGGCGCCGGCGAACCCTGCTGCGGTATGTCCATAGTGCAACAGCCCGCGGGGCTGCTAGATTAACGCAATGGTTGTTTTGTCGCGTGACCGGATCCGGGGCCGCCGCTGCGGGTTTCTGATGATTTGGGGGCTGCTGTCGCTCGCGCTGCCGGCGACGGCGCAGCAGGAGGCCGTGGTCGAAACCGACAGCGACGTGGCCCCGGCAGCGCTGCCCTCGCCGGACCCGAGCGCCAGCCCGCCGGCAGCGGATGCCGGGGACGAGGCCGCGGACGACGAAACTGGGGCCGGGTCCGAAGCTATCAGCCCGGTCGAAGCCGCGCTGCCCGCCCCGCCGGAAGTTGCCGACACGCCGCCCGAAATTCCCGACGAAGAAGTCGGTCCCCCGGCCAATTTCACCGGGCCGGCGGTCGACGAGGCGGCGGCTACGGAGCCGGGCACCGGGCCGGAAGACGAGCTGGTCGAACCGCGCATCGCCGCCTACCAACGCATGGTCGACCTGATGGAACAGCGACGCTACGACGAGGCGATCGGCGCCGCGCAGCAGGCGCTGACACTGTCCGAACAGGAGTTCGGCACTGAGAGCATTCGCCTGGTTGCGCCAATCAACAACCTCGCCACCGCGCACATGATGGCCGGCGACCTGGTCACGGCAGAAAACACCTACAAGCGCAGCCTGGCGCTGACGCAGCGGCGAGAAGGCATCCTGTCGGAGCGGC
>CBFCXA010000201.1:0-5095 GCA_965601985.1 uncultured Chromatiales bacterium
GAGCTCGAGCCGTATCTCGCCACCGGATACGCGTACCGAAACGGCGCCTTCGAAGCCCAGGAATTCGAATACTGCCCCGCGATTGCCGACGGCGCCATGAGCAGCAGCGCGGTGGACATGGCCCGTTTCATGATCGCCCACCTCCAGGACGGGCGTTACGGAGCGCAGCGGATCCTACGCGCGAGTGCGCCTGGCCGACGGGCGCGAGGGCTGGGTGCGCACCGTATTCCTGGTCACCGAAGAGCCGACGCTGACGCGCCTGGCGCAGATGGAAGCCGAGCGCGACGCGCTGGCAGCGAAGCTTGCCGAGATCGAAGCGCGCCGGGCAAATTCTGGTGACCGGCTGACGGAACTCGAGACCGAGGCGGCCACGGCGCGGCAGGCGCGACGCAGGGCCGAAGCGGAGCTGGTCGATGCGCGGGCGGAGATCGACACGCTGAGCGCACGCCTGGCACCGGGCCAGCTGAGCCTGTCCTATGGCGTGCTGGTGCTGGCCGCGCTGTTGCTGCTGCTGGCCGGCTCTGCGCTGGCCTGGTGGTGGCTCGACCGCCGCAGCCGGCGCCGCCACGGCGGGCTGCGGGTCTACTGATCCGAAGGTTTTCGGGACGTTCGTGGCTTCGCGCTAGAATCAGCGCTGGACGGGCGTTGCGACGTCTGCCATCCGGAACAAGACAAAGGAGACGGGCGCGATGAAACTGGTTACCGCGATCATCAAGCCGTTCAGGCTGGACGATGTGCGCAATGCGCTGGCGGAAGTCGGCGTCAATGGTATGACCGTCACCGAGGTCAAGGGCTTCGGGCGCCAGCGTGGTCACACCGAACTCTACCGCGGCGCCGAGTACGTGGTCGATTTCCTGCCCAAGGTCAAGATCGAAGTCGCGCTGACCGAGGACCTGGTCGAGCAGGCGATCGAGGCGATCGCGAACTCGGCGCGTACCGGCAAGGTCGGCGACGGCAAGATCTTCGTGACCGGCGTCGAGCAGGTACTGCGCATTCGCACCGGCGAGACCGGCGACGGCGCCCTGTAGGCCTGCGTCAGGACTGCGCGGCAGCCGTTCGCTGCAGTGTGCGCCGCTGACGCCACAGGCGAAAGCCCAGCAGCACGGCGAGGATGCCCGCGTAGATCAGCGGTTCCGTCAGGTCTTTTTTTACCTGCCACCAGAAATGCCAGCAGGCGAGAATTGCGATCGGATAGATCAGCCGGTGCAGCGTCTTCCAGCGGTTACCCAGCCGCCTCTGCCAGCCATACGTCGACGTGACCGCCAGCGGCGTCATCAACAGCAGCGCGGCGAAGCCCACGGTAATGAACGGCCGCTTGAAGATGTCTTCGAGAATCTCCGGCAGGTACAGCCCCTGGTCCAGCACCAGGTAGTTGGCGAAGTGCAGCGCGCAGTAGGTGTAGGCGAACAGGCCGAGCATGCGCCGGAACAGCAGCGGCCAGGGCTTGCCGACGATTTTCTGCAGCGGCGTGATCGCGAGCGTAATCAGCAGAAAGCGCAGGCCCCATTCGCCCAGTTCGTCCTGCAGCGTCTCGATCGGGTCGACGCCGAGATCCGCGCCGCCGATGCCGGCAAGGCCGGCAGCCAGCCAGGCCAGGGGCAGGCTCGCCGCGACGAACACTATGGGCTTGCCGACAATGCGTATCTGTTTGAGCGTCGGCATCGGCCGCGTACCTGCAGATCAGAAGTATCGGCGCAGGTCCATGCCGGTGTAGAGATCCGCGACCTGCTCGGCATAGCCGTTGAACATCAGCGTCGGCTGTTTGGCGCCGAACACGCCGGTGCCGATGCGCCGCTCGCGCGCCTGGCTCCAGCGCGGATGATCGACCTCCGGGTTCACGTTGGCGAAAAAGCCGTACTCGCGAGGCGCCGCGTCTGACCAGGTGGTCGGCGGCTCCTTCTCGGTGAAGCTGATGCGCACGATCGACTTGATGCTCTTGAAGCCGTATTTCCACGGCACCACCAGGCGCAGCGGGGCGCCGTTCTGGTTCGGCAGTTCGACGCCGTACACGCCGACCGCGAGGATGGTCAGTGGGTGCATGGCCTCGTCCATACGCAGACCTTCGACATAGGGGAAGTCGAGTACGCCGCGCCGCTGGCCCGGCATTTCCGACGGCCGCTGCACGGTTTCGAAGGCCACGTATTTCGCGCGTGACGTGGGCTTGAAGCGCTTGAGAATGTCGCCCAGCGGGATGCCGTTCCACGGCACCACCATCGACCAGGCTTCCACGCAGCGCAGCCGGTAAACGCGTTCCTCGACGGTGTGGGGGCCGATGAGATCGTCGAAGGCGAACTCGCCGGTGACTTCGGCCTCGCCGTCGACGGTCACGGTCCAGGGTTTGGGCTTGAACTCGCCGGACAGCCGCACCGGGTCCGATTTGTCCAGGCCGAACTCGTAGAAATTGTTGTAGCTGGCGACTTCCTCGAAGCTGTTTGGCGCTTCATCGGTGCTCAGCGGGCTGCCGACCACGCCATCGAGCTTCTTAAGCCCACCGGCATTCTCGGCCGCCGCCTGCGCGCCGGCGTCCTCGTCCGCTGCGCAGCCGCCGCCGATCAACAGGCCGCTGCCGGCCAGCGCGGCACCCCGCAGAAAACTGCGGCGTTTGCGGAACAGGGCCTCGTCGGTGATCTCCGACGGTCGGATGAGTTCGGGTTTGCGAATCAGCATGGTCGATAGTCCGTAAATGCGTGTAATGGTTTCGCCGGCGGCGCGGGTTCGGTTTGTGGCCGCTCAGGGCGCGGGTCCGAGGCGACCGTTCAGGCCCCAGTCGTAGCGGTCATAGCGCAGCCGCAGCTGGTCGTCGGCCAGCTGCTCTGCCACCTCCGAAGCGTCGACATAGCGCGCGAGAAACGCCGGCACCGAGCCGTCGGTCGCGGCGAAGTCTTCGTCGAACCAGTCGAAGATCGGCGATACCCAGGCCTGGCCGCGTTCGATCTCGAAGCGGTTGCGCGTCGGGTCGTTAATGAAGCTGTGAGCAGCCTCGTCCAGCTGCTCGTCCAGTCGTTCCGGCACATAGGCACGGCTGGCCAGACGCGGGCAGGACAGCGACGCACAGACAATGGCGAAATGTATGCGTGGGTCGCCCATCGGCCGCAGCTGCTTGTGCTCGATCTCCTGCAGCGTGCTCGTTTCGCCCATCAGCTCGAAGCGGTAGCGATTGAAGAATCGCCGGCGGCGTGACTGGTTTTTGGTCGACTCGCCGTCCAGGATGCCGCGGATCGCGAAGGCGTTATAGGCATTGATCAGGAATGCCTTGCGTTCCTCGTCGCCGGCCACGCTGGCCGGATCGGCGCTGGCCAGCTGCGCGATGAAGGCATCGAGTCGCGGGTCGCCGCGCAGGCGCGAGTAGTCGACATAACCACGGCGCACGTGCGTCAGCAGCACCTCGTCCCACAAACTGTAATCCGGTGCGACGGCCCCGGCGCGGCCGGCGGCCAGGCAGGCCAGCAGCACGGCCACGATCGTCGCAACCCGGGCTGCCTGGTTACCGTATTCGGGAAGTTTTCGGGCGGATACGTTCAGCTGGTCGTCCCCGTGCGGCTTTGCGCTCTGCTGGCTTTGATGCTCACCACGCGCATTCGTTCCCTCGCCGGCTCACAACTTGAGCCGCAAGACTAACCTCTCTAAGCTGCTGCGCCCATGCACCCGTCAGCCCCGGCCGGCGCCAAGGCCGCAAGTCGCATCTTTCTGTTCCTGTCGATGGCCCTGCTGCTGGCTGCCTGCGGCGGCGGTGATCCGGCCACGGAATCCGCCGGCGATACGCCGGGCGGCACCGAGACGCTGGCCATCAACCTGGGCGGCACGTCTACACCGAACACCCCGGGCGAGTCGATGTGGCTCAACTTCAAACAGGCGGCCGAGGCTGCGTCGGGCGGTCAGCTGGAACTCAAGCCCCTGATCTACGGCCAGCTCGGTTCCGAAGAGCAGCTGCTGTCGGGCATCCGTCGCGGTCGCATCCAGTTCGCCAACCTGTCTGCGCAGGTGACCTCGACGCTGGTGCCGGAACTCTCGGTGCTGTACACGCCCTACCTGTTTGCCGATGAGGCGGAAGCGGACTACATCTACGACACTCACCTGACCGACTTGTACCGGGAACTGCTGGCCGAACAGGGCCTGCACCTGGTGACCTGGTACGAGATCGGCTTTCACTCGGTTTACGGCAAGCAACCGATCCTGACGCCAGACGACATGCAGGGACGCCGCTTTCGCGTATCGGCTAGCACCAACGCGCGGCTGTTTGCCGAAGCACTGGGCGCGGACCTGATTCCGCTGGGCTTCGGCGAGATTGTGCCGTCGCTGCAGACCGGGCTGGTCGACGCCGGTGAGAATTCGATCAGCCTGTATGCGCGCACCGGGATTTCTGCCGAGGCACCCCACCTGACGCTGACCCGGCACGTGTTCGGCGTATCGGTGATCGTTGCGGACAAGGCCTGGTGGGATGGTTTGCCGCCGGCCACGCGCGAGATTCTGCGCACTACGTTTCCGGCCATTGAAGAATCGCGGGCAGAAGTGCGCGCGCAGGACGTGGCGGATCTCGCCGATCCAGAACTCGGCATCCAGTCCTATCCGCTCAGCGATGAAGAGCGCGCGGCCTGGCAGGCGCAGACCGTCGGCGTTGCCGAGCGGTTGCTCGAGCAGATCGGCGGGCGCAGTCGGGAAATCTATGAGCTGATTATGCGCGCCAAGGCAGAGTACGCGAACCTGCAGTAGGCGCCGGCGCGGCGGCTGTCAGGACGCCATGGTCAGCACCGCGGTGCCCTGCAGGCGCCCGTGCCGCAGATCGTCCAGCGCATCGTTGGCGTGTGCCAGCGGATACGTCGTTACATGCGTGTCGATCGGCGTCTCGGCCGCGAGTGCCATGAATCGACGCCCGTCGTCGCGGGTCAGGTTCGCTACCGAGCGAATCTCGCGTTCCTGCCAAAGGTCGGCATACGGGAAGGATGGAATGTCGCTCATGTGGATGCCGCCGCAGATCACCCGGCCGCCGGCCTTCAGATCACGCAGCGCCTTGGGTACCAGTGCGCCGACCGGAGCAAAGATCAGCGCAGCATCGAGTTTCTCCGGCGACTCGGTAGCCGAATCGCCCGTCCAGCTG
>CBFCXA010000202.1:0-5072 GCA_965601985.1 uncultured Chromatiales bacterium
CGCGGAGCTGGTGATCGATCACTCCGTGCAGGTCGACCAGTACGGCAGCGCGGATGCACTGGCCCGTAACAACGCGATCGAGTTTCAGCGCAACCAGGAACGCTACACCTTCCTGCGCTGGGGCCAGAACGCGTTCGACAACTTCAAGGTCGTGCCGCCGAATACCGGCATCGTGCATCAGGTCAACCTGGAGTACCTGGCGCGGGTAATTTTCGATGCCGAGCGCGATGGCGAGCGCATCGCTTACCCGGATACGCTGGTCGGTACCGACAGCCACACGACCATGATCAACGGCCTCGGCGTGCTCGGCTGGGGCGTCGGCGGCATCGAGGCCGAAGCAGCAATGCTCGGCCAGCCCGTCACCATGCTGATTCCGCAGGTCATCGGCTTCAAGCTGAACGGCAAGCTGCGCGAGGGCACGACGGCGACTGACCTGGTGCTGACAGTGACCGACATGCTGCGCGACCGGGGGGTGGTCGGGAAGTTCGTCGAGTTCTTCGGTGACGGCCTGGCCGGCCTGCCGCTGGCCGACCGCGCCACGCTGGGCAACATGTCGCCGGAGTTCGGCAGCACCTGCGCGATTTTTCCGATCGACGGCGAAACCATTCGCTATCTGGAGCTCTCCGGCCGCGATCCTGAACAGGTCGCACTGGTCGAAGCCTATGCGAAGGCCCAGGGAATGTGGCGCGAGGACGGCCAGCCCGATGCGCTATACACCGACGTGCTGGAACTGGATCTGGACGACGTCCAACCGAGCATCGCCGGCCCGAAGCGGCCGCATGACCGGATCCTGCTCAAGGACGCGGCCGCTGCCTACCAGCGCGATTCGCAGGAACTGCTGGCCGGCCGCGATGGCGGCCCCCGCAGCGCGACGGCCGAGCGCCATGGTGAGTCCTTCGAAGTCCGCGACGGCGCCGTACTGATCGCCGCGATCACCAGCTGCACCAATACCTCGAATCCGTCAGTGATGGTCGCGGCCGGCCTGGTCGCGCGCAATGCCCGCGAAAAGGGCCTGCGAACCCAGCCCTGGGTAAAGACCAGCCTGGCGCCGGGTTCCAAGGTGGTCAGCAACTACCTCCAGCAGTCCGGCCTGATCGACGACCTGGACGCCATGGGCTTCAACGTGGTCGGCTTCGGCTGCACTACCTGCATCGGCAACTCCGGCCCGCTGGACCCGTCCATCGACAAGGCGGTGCGCGAGAACGACATCCTCGGCTGCAGCGTGCTGTCCGGCAACCGCAACTTCGAGGGCCGCATTCACCCGCTGGTGCGCATGAACTACCTGGCTTCGCCGCCGCTGGTGGTCGCTTACGCGCTGGCCGGCAACCTCGATATCGATATCACCAGCGAACCGCTGGGTACCGGCAGCGATGGCCGGCCCGTCTACCTGAAAGACATCTGGCCGGACCAGGCCGAGATCCAGCAGATCATCGCCGGCAATATCAACTCGACGATGTTTCGCGACAGTTACGCCAGCGTGTTCGCCGGCGACGACAACTGGAACCAGCTGGCCACGCCGACCGGCGATGCCTACGCCTGGGAGCCGGATTCGACCTATGTGCGCAACCCGCCCTACTTCGAGGGCATGGGCAAGACGCCGGGCGACGTCGGAGACGTGCACGGCGCGCGCGTACTCGCGCTGCTCGGCGATTCGGTCACTACCGATCACATCTCCCCGGCCGGCTCGATCGCCAAGGACAGCCCGGCCGGCGGCTACCTGGTCGAACAGGGCGTGGCGCCGAAGGACTTCAATTCCTACGGCTCGCGGCGCGGCAATCATGAAGTCATGATGCGCGGCACCTTTGCCAACATCCGGCTGCGCAATAAGCTGGCCCCGGGAACCGAGGGCGGCTGGACCCGCTACCAGCCGGGCGGCGAGCAGATGAGCATTTATGACGCGGCCATGCGCTACCAGCAGGCCGGTACGCCGCTGGTCGTGCTGGCCGGCAAGGAATACGGCAGTGGCTCGTCGCGCGACTGGGCGGCCAAGGGCACCAAGCTGCTCGGCGTCGCCGCGGTGATCGCCGAAAGTTACGAGCGCATCCACCGCTCCAACCTGATCGGCATGGGCGTGCTGCCGCTGCAGTTCCGCGATGGCGAAAGCGCGGAGTCACTGGGCCTGGACGGCACCGAGACCTTCGACATCAGCGGCCTGGACGGCGGTGCGGCACGCCTGGTCAAGGTCACCGCCACGGCCGAAGATGGTGGCAGCACCGAGTTCGAAGCCCGCGTACGCATCGATACGCCTAAGGAACGCGACTACTACCGCAACGGCGGCATCCTGCACTACGTGCTGCGACAGCTGGCTGCCTGAATCGATGTCGGACCTGCCGCGCGCGCTGATCGATAGACTGCGCGCGGCCAGTCACCTGGTCGTGCTGACCGGTTCCGGCGTCTCCGCCGCCAGCGGGATCCCGACCTTCCGTGGCACCGGAGACGGGTTGTGGTCACGCTACCGCCCGGAAGACCTGGCGACGCCGGAAGCTTTCGCTCGGGATCCGGCGCTGGTCTGGCAGTGGTACCAGTGGCGCCGCAGCCTGATCGACGCGGCCCCGCCGAATCCGGCCCACGTCGCAATCGCTGCGCTGGCCCGCCGGCTGCCGCTGGTCACCCTGATCACCCAGAATGTCGATGGCCTGCACCAGCGCGCCGGCAGTCAAGGGGTGATCGAGTTCCACGGCAATATTCACCGCAATCGCTGCGACACACACGGCGTACAGGAGGTGGATGTAGTCGGCCGCCAGCTGCCACCGCAGTGCCCGCATTGCGAACGCCTGCTGCGACCGGACGTGGTCTGGTTCGGCGAGGCGATTCCGCCAGCTGCGTTACAAGCCAGTCAGGCCGCGGTGCTGAGCTGCGACGCGATGCTGGTGGCAGGCACCGCCGGGCAGGTTTATCCGGCCGCGGGCCTGGCGGAACTGGCGGCGCAGCGCGGCGCTATGCTGATCGAAGCAAACATCGAGCCTACCCCGCTAACCTCGCTGATGGACTACTGCCTGAGCGGACCATCGGACCGGCATCTGCCGCAACTGCACGAAGCGCTCACTCAGGCTGAGAGAGATAGTCAGCAAACTCCGTCTGTGCGGCTTTGAAATACGGTGCTGCGCTGAGCGAACGGCCGAAGGCTTCCAGTACGACATCGTCGTTGCCTTCGTCACGCGCGATTCGTGCCAGGTACAGCCAGGCTTCGGCCTCCCCCCATACCGGGCCATCCGCGCGGACCGGCTGATAGTCGCTGAAGCGCTCCAGGGCCTCGGCGATCCGCTGCTTGGCGCGCTCCTTGTCGCCACCGAAAGCACCGGGTCGGAAATACAGGCTGATACCCTCGGCCAGCATCACGCGCGGATTGTCCGGATCGGCCTTCAGCGCTTTCTCCATCTCGCCGTTAGCCGCAACGCCGCGCGTAGCCGCGCGCAACATGTAGAAAGGTGCACTGACGCCGTAGCAGGTCGCCAGTAGCGCATGCGCTTCGCCGAAAGCAGCATCTGACTTGACTACCGGCTTGAGAATATCGATGCACTCATTCAGGTATTTCTTGCCGCGCTTCTTGTTCTCGAAGTACAGCTCGCCGAGGCGATAGTGGGCATACGCTGCGTAGTAGTCCGCTAGTGCGCCGTCTTCGTCGGCGAATGCATCGGCCAGCGCAGCGATGCGATCGCCGTTGCCGCGAATGACCGCATCATCGAGCTGGTCGCGCAGTTCCAGGAGGTGCCCGTCGGCCAACGCCGCCGGCATGGCGAGTATTGCGAGCAACAACAGACTGGCACGTAGCGGATGCAAGTTATGTTCCTCCCGGAGGCTGCCGTAGAATGCGCGCGGCGACAGGCCGGCGCTTTTACGTTACACCCATGACTATCGACGTGATTGACATCGGGGTCAACCTGACCCACGACAGCTTCGAACCGGATCGTGACGCGGTGATTGCGCGCGCGGCCGATGCGGGCGTCGGGCGCATGATCGTGACCGGCACCAGCGTAGAAGCGAGCCGCGCCGCAGCGGCGCTGGCGGCTGCCTGGCCTGGGCGTTTGTTCGCGACTGCGGGCATCCATCCGCACCACGCCAGCGAGTTCCGCGCCGGGACCGTGGAGACTTTGGCCGAGCTCATCGCGCATGCTTCGATCGTCGCGGTTGGCGAGTGCGGCCTGGACTACTTTCGCGATTATTCGCCCCGCGATGCGCAGAGGGAAGCCTTTGCCGCGCAGCTCGAACTGGCGGTGCATTACCAGCGCCCGGTGTTCCTGCACCAGCGCGATGCGCATGATGATTTCATCGCCGTGCTGCGGGACTACTGGCCGCATATCCCCGGCGGCGTCGCACATTGTTTCACCGCCGGGCTGTCGGAGATGCACGAGTACCTGGAGCTCGGCCTGCACGTCGGGATTACCGGATGGATATGTGACGAACGCCGCGGCCGGTCCTTACGCGAGGCAGTGGCCGAACTGCCGCTGGATCGGGTACTGCTGGAGACCGACGCGCCGTACCTGGTGCCGCGCGACCTGCCGGAACCGCCTCGCGGACGAAGGAACGAGCCGGTTTACCTGCTGCATATTCTCGGCGCAGTCGCCGGCTACATGGGCCACACACCGGAAGTCGTGGCGGCTGCGGCAACCCGCAACACCGAGGTGCTGTTCGGTCTGCCCGGGGCGGCCTAGCCCTGTTTCATCAACTGGCCGAGTTGCGCTGCCACGGCTTCGTGGCGCAGCTGGTCCCAGCCGGCGCGATAATTCTCCGGCGCCGACCCTGCCTCGCGACGTCGCCCCGCCAGACGCTCAATGAGTTCGTCCAGTAGCAGTGTCTGTGCCGGCAGGCCTTTGGAGAAATCGGCGCCCGGGGTGAACACGACGTAGCCATCCACCGGTACGTCGGGCAGCAAACGCCGGACCGCAGCAATCCGGTCGTAGAGTGCGGGCTGCGGATTGGCGAAGGTGAAACGGCGGCGCTCACCGATCACGGTCCAGTCCTGCATCGCGTCGCTGCCGAATACGTGCCCGCTGACACGCTTGATGTCCACGACCAGCACACCGTCCGCGGTCAGCGCGGCAAATTCGATGTGGATCTCGCCGTCATCACCG
>CBFCXA010000203.1:0-5033 GCA_965601985.1 uncultured Chromatiales bacterium
TATACGTTCATGGCATCAGAGAGCGAGCTCCGCAAGAGAATCACGCCGCGTGTGGCGACATCGTATCTGGGTGACTACATCGTTCGCTCCCTCTCAGCGAAGAAGCTTCGGGCCTGGAGTACAAGCTGGACGGCGCGCGCGTACAGATTCACAAGCGCGGCTCTGAGCTGTGCATTTATTCCCGCCGGCTCAATGACGTCACCGCGAGCCTGCCGGAGATCGTCGCGCAGGTTTCGGCGCTGCCGGCAACCGACCTGATTCTCGACGGCGAGGTGATCGCACTGCGTGGCGACGGCCGGCCGCTGCCGTTCCAGGTCACGATGCGACGCTTCGGCCGCAAGTCGGACGTCGCCGGATTGCGCGAGCAGATCCCCCTGAGCCTGTTCCTGTTCGACTGCCTGCACCGCGACGGCGAGGACTTGATCGATCAGCCGGCTGACGAGCGCTATGCGGCCCTTCGATCGCTCGACGTACCCCGACTGCTGGTGCCGCGGCTGGTGACCGGTGATCGGGCGCAGGCGCAGGCGTTTCTGCGCCGGGCGCTGGACGAAGGGCACGAGGGCCTGATGGCCAAGGCGCTGGGCAGTCCGTATGCAGCTGGCAGCCGCGGCGCGGACTGGTTGAAGATCAAGCAGGTGCACAGCCTGGATCTTGTCGTGCTCGCGGCGGAGTGGGGCAGCGGAAGGCGCAAGGGGTATCTGAGCAACCTGCACCTGGGCGCGCGCGATCCGGCGACCGGCGGCTTCGTGATGCTGGGCAAGACCTTCAAGGGGCTGACCGACAAGTTGCTCGATTGGCAGACTCGAGCCTTGCTGGAACTCGAGACTACGCGCGATAAGCACACGGTATATGTTGAACCTAAGCTGTTGGTGGAGATTGCGCTCAACGATATCCAGGCCAGCCCGCAGTACCCGGCCGGACTCGCGCTGCGCTTTGCCCGGGTGAAGCGCTACCGGCCCGATAAGACGGCCGACCAGGCTGATACGATAGACGCGGTGCGGGCCCTGTATGCGGCCCAGCACGGTTGAGCTGCATGACCTTTCACCGCGCGACGCAAACCTGGTTCGAAGAGAATTTTCCGGCGCCGACCGAGGTCCAGGCACGCGGCTGGAAGCAGATCGCTGCCGGTAAACACGCGCTGCTGGTCGCGCCCACCGGCAGCGGCAAGACGCTGGCCGCTTTTCTTGCCGGCATCGATGCGCTTGGCCAGCGGCCGCCCGACGCGCAGCCGGGTGTTCAACTGCTCTACGTATCGCCGCTGAAAGCCCTGGTCTACGACATCGAGCGCAACCTGCGCGCGCCGCTGGTCGGTATCACGCGTGTGGCCGAGCGCCTCGAGCTGCCGTTCGTGCCGCCGCGTGTCGCGGTACGTACCGGGGACACGCCGCAGAAAGCGCGCCAGCAACAGGCGCGCGATCCGGCCGAGATCCTGGTCACGACGCCGGAGTCTTTGTATCTGCTGCTGGGTTCCAAAGCGGCCGAAACGCTGCGCACCGTTGACACGGTCATCGTCGACGAAATTCACGCACTGGCGCCAAGCAAGCGCGGTGCGCACCTGGCCTTGTCGCTGGAGCGGCTGGCAGAACTGGCCGACGATCCCCAGCGTATCGGACTGTCGGCGACCGTAAGACCACTGGACGTGGTGGCCGGATTCCTGGGCGGCACGCGGCCGGTCGAAATCGTCGACACCTCGCGTCGCCCGGCCATGGACCTGACCGTCAGCATCCCGGTACCGGATATGCAGAACCCGGTGGTTGTAACGGACGACAAGCCGCGCAGCGGGTCGATACTCGGTGAGCTGTATTCACGCGAGGTTGGCACGCCGGAAACCGAGCGCGGCATCTGGCCGGCGATCTACCCGCAAATACTCGAAGAAATTCGCGCCCACCGCTCGACCATCGTGTTCGTGAACAGCCGGGGCTTGTGCGAACGCCTGACCCAGAAGCTCAATGAGCTGGCCGGCGAGGAACTGGTGCGCGCACACCATGGCAGCGTATCGCACACCCGCCGCGCGGAAATCGAGGAAGGTCTTAAGGCCGGTGAGATCCGCGGCATCGTCGCGACCAGCTCGCTCGAACTCGGCGTCGATATGGGCGCGGTCGACAAGGTGCTGCTGGTCGAATCGCCCGGTTCGGTTGCGCGCGGGCTGCAGCGCATCGGTCGCGCCGGTCACCAGGTGGGTGAAACCAGCAGCGGGCAGATCTTCCCGAAGTTCCGCGGCGATCTGCTCGAATGCGCGGTCGTGTCACAGCGCATGCTCGAAGGCGAACTCGAGCCGCTTGCAGTGCCTTCGCGTCCGCTCGACGTGCTGGCGCAGCAGCTTGTGGCGATCTGCAGTCTCGGTCCGCGCGGCGTCGATGAACTGGAGACTCTGACCCGTCGCGCCGCGCCCTATTCCGACCTGTCGCGCCCGCTGCTCGAAGCCGTGCTCGACATGCTGAGCGGCCGCTATCCGTCGACCGATTTTGCCGACCTGCGGCCGTTGCTGTCCTGGGATCGCAGCCAGGATCTGGTCTCACCGCGGCGTTCCGCGGCCATGGTCGCGCGGCTCAACGGCGGCACGATTCCGGATCGCGGCAGCTTCGGTGTGCATCTGGGTGAAGACGGCCCGCGCGTCGGCGAGCTGGACGAGGAAATGGTTTTCGAAACGCGGCTCGGCGATCACATTACGCTGGGCGCGAGCACCTGGCGGGTCGAAGCCATCACCCGTGATCGCGTGGTCGTGTCGCCGGCGCCCGGCGAGCCCGGCCGCCTGCCTTTCTGGCGCGGTGACGGGCCGGGCCGGCCGGTGGAGCTCGGACGTGCGATTGGTGAATTCCTGCGCGAGGCTGCAGGGCAGGGTGCCGGGACCGCGGCCGAGTGGATTCGGGAACACACGGTGCTCGATGAGTACGCTGCGCAGAACCTCGCTAAGTATATTCTCGAACAGCGCGAACACACCGGCACGCTGCCGACCGACCGCGCAATCACGGTGGAACGTTTCCGCGACGAACTGGGCGACTGGCGCGTCTGTATTCTGACGCCCTTCGGCGCGCGGCTGCATGCACCCTGGGCCATGGCGCTGCAGGCCGAACTCGGCGCAGAGAGTGGCTTCGAAGTGCAGGTCATGTATACCGACGACGGCATCGTGCTGCGCTTCGCCGACTCAGACGAACCGCCGACGGTTGACGCGCTGCTGCCGGATCCGGAAGAAGTCGAGGAGCTGGTGACCGACGAGCTGGCCGGTACCGCGCTGTTCGCCGGGCTGTTCCGCGAGAATGCGGTGCGCAGCCTGCTGCTGCGCCGGCGCAATCCACGCCAGCGCTCGCCGCTGTGGGCCCAGCGCCTGAAGGCGCAGAACCTGCTGGCCGCGGTGCGCCAGTATCCGTCTTTCCCGGTGGTGATCGAGACCTATCGGCAGGCGCTGGCCGATGTGTTCGACCTGCCGGGCCTGCGCCAGCTGCTCACCGACATCCGGTCCCGGGCAATTCGCGTCGACGAGGTGGAAACGCGATCGGCTTCGCCGTTTGCCCGTTCGCTGGTGTTCGCTTACGTCGCCAACTACCTCTACGAGCAGGATGCGCCGCTGCCGGAACGCAAGGCGCAGGCCTTGACGCTCGATCGCGGTTTGCTCGCCGAACTGCTCGGCCAGGCGGAGCTGCGCGAGCTGCTGGATCCGGAAGTGCTCGACGAACTGCACGCAGAGCTGCAGCACCTGGCCGACGACTATCGCGCGCGAGATGCCGACGAGCTCCACGATCTGCTGCGGCGCGTGGGTGAGCTCACGGTCGACGAGGCCGCCGCACGCGCGGTCCAGGACCCGTCGCGCTGGCTGGATCAGCTCGAACGTCAGCGACGCGCTGTCCGGGTCCGCGTGGCCGGTGACCAGCGCTGGATTGCGACGGAAGATGCCGGCCTGTACCGCGATGCGCTGGGTGTGCAGCCACCGGCCGGATTGCCCGACAGTCTGCTCGGCCCGGTGGACGACGCGCTGTTGCAGCTGATCAAGCGCTACGCGCGCCATCGCGGCCCCTTCGTGACCGATGAGCTCGCCGCACGTTATGCGCTGCGTCCGGCACAGGTCGAACCCGGGCTACGAGAGCTCGAGCGCGATGGTCTTTTGGTGCGGGGTGAGATTCGTCCGGGCGGCGCTTTGCTCGACTGGTGTGATGCCGAGGTGTTGCGCCGGCTGCGTCGCCGCACGCTGGCGCGCCTGCGCGACGAGGTGGCGCCGGTCGATGCGGCGGCACTCGGCCTGTTTCTGCCGCAGTGGCAGGGCATCGGCAATTCGCGCGCGTCGCTCGAGGAAGCGATCGCGCAGCTGCAGGGACTGCCGCTGCCCTGGTCGCTGGTCAGCACGGTGCTGCTGCCGGCCCGTGTGCCGGGTTTCCGGCTCGATGCACTGGATATGCTGGCCGCCAGTGGCCGGGTAGTCTGGGTCGGTCGCGGCGCGGCCGGCGCGCGCGACGGTCGCGTAGCGCTGTTCCTGCGAGAGCAAGTGCGCGATCTGCTTCAAGCCGATACAGATTACGAGCCGCCATTACCGCTGCATGCGGCCATTCTCGAGCAACTCGGGCAGCGCGGCGCGTCCTTCCTGATGGAAATCCAGGACCACTGTGCGCAGGCTGTTCGCGGCCATACGCCCGACGAATTCCGCGCGGCGCTGTGGGACCTGGTCTGGGCCGGCCAGATCAGCAACGACACCTTCGCGCCGCTGCGTGCTCTGGGTCGTCCGGTCCGGCGCCGCAGCGTCGGTGAGCCGCTGGCCGGCGGCCGCTGGTCGCTGGTTAGCCAGCTCATCTCCGGCAGCGCCAATGCGACCATGACGGCAGTCGCCCGGGCAAAGCTGCTGCTGAACCGCTACGGGATCGTCAGTCGCGAAGTGGCAGCGGCCGAAAACCTGCCCGGTGGTTTTGCAGCGGTATATAAGGTTCTGCGCGAGATGGAAGAGACGGGCAAGCTGCGGCGCGGTTACTTCATCGAAGGGCTGAGCGGCGCATGATTCCGGCAATCGGAAACTTCCGTACAGTTCCATCTATTAGCACACACAAATG
>CBFCXA010000204.1:0-4969 GCA_965601985.1 uncultured Chromatiales bacterium
CCCCAGGACACGATCGACGCGACCAGCAACAGCAGCATCACCAGCTGCACCACGAAACTGGCCTCGAGCACCAGCTCGATTACGGAAATCTCGTCACCCATCAGTCTTCCCTTACTGCAGGGCCCGGCCGCAATCCGTCCAGCAGTCCTGCCGGAATGCGCCTGGGCCGAAATGTCTCGGCATCCACGCAGGCCGCTTCGCACTGCGCGTTGACCAGAGGCTTGGCCTCGCCGTCGCGGAACACGTCCTGCGACAGCGAAAAACGTACGCGGCTGATATCGATGAGCCGCGTGCGCACGATCAGTTGATCATTAAAGCGGGCCGGACGGCGAAATCGCACGTCGGTACCGGTTACGGTGAACACCAGGCCATGCTCGGACAGAAAGCGGTCCTGCTCGACGCCCAGCGCGCGCAGCCACTCGGTGCGGCCGCGCTCCATGAATTTCAGGTAGTTCGCGAAATACACCACGCCTTCGGCATCGGTGTCTTCGTAGTAGACGCGAACCGGCCAGTCATGGGATTGACTCATACGCACCCAGACATTCGCCGCAACAACAACGGCGCCAATAGTAATGGAGCGACCGGACGCCCACCAGACGCCCGACGCGGCGGCCGCATGGCCGGTCAGTCAGAATCGAACAGCGAGCCGGTTGCCGCGTCGCTGCCGTCCGGCATCTTCAGCCCGAAATGCTGGTAGGCGCGGCGGGTGGCCATGCGCCCGCGCGCAGTGCGTTGCAGAAAACCCTGCTGAATCAGGTACGGCTCCAGCACGTCCTCGAGCGTGCCACGCTCTTCGCCGAGCGCCGCGGACAGTGACTCGATGCCGACCGGCCCGCCGTCGAAGCGCTCGATGATGGCCAGCAGCAGGCGCCGATCCATGGTATCGAAGCCATGCGGGTCGACCTCCAGCAGATCCATGGCCGCGATCGCAACCTCACGGTCGATGTGCCCGTCGGCTTCGACCTGGGCGAAGTCACGCACCCGCCGCAACAGCCGATTGGCGATACGCGGTGTGCCGCGTGCGCGCCCGGCAATCTCGCTGGCACCGGCGGTATCGATCGGCATGCCGAGGATACCGGCGGCCCGGGTGACGATCTGGTGCAGTTCTTCGCTACTGTAGAAGTCGAGTCGCTGCACGATGCCGAAGCGGTCGCGCAGCGGCGAGGTCAGCAGGCCGGCGCGGGTCGTGGCACCGACCAGCGTGAACGGCGGCAGGTCGAGCTTGATCGAGCGCGCGGCCGGGCCTTCGCCGATGATGATATCCAGCTGGAAGTCCTCCATCGCCGGATACAGCACCTCTTCCACCACCGGGCTCAGGCGGTGAATTTCGTCGACGAACAGCACGTCGCGCGGCTCGAGATTGGTCAGCATCGCGGCCAGGTCGCCCGGCCGCTCCAGCGCCGGCCCGGAGGTATGTCGCAGGTTCACGTCGAGCTCATTGGCGACGATATTCGCCAGCGTGGTCTTGCCCAGACCCGGTGGGCCGAAAATCAGTACGTGATCCAGGGCTTCGCCGCGCTGGGCTGCTGCGCTGATGAAAATGCGCATCTGGCGCTTCACCGCCGACTGACCGATGTAGTCATCCAGCCGCGCCGGGCGGATCGCCCGCTCGATCGCCTCCTCCTCCGGCTGGCCGACGACGCTGACGAGTCTGTCCTGCTCGGTCATGGCGGCATTGTGCACCAGTTCAGGGCGCTGCAGAACGCAGCACCTGGCGCAGTATTTCCTCGGTCGTCTGCGCGTCCTTGCCGACCGCATCGAGCATGCGCCGCGCTTCAGCCGGTTTGTAACCCAGCGATACCAGGGCGTTGTAGGCCTCGCTGCGCGGTTCGGCCGGCGCCGAAACACTGCCGCTGGCGACGCCCTCGAGGCCTTCGCCGGCGGCATCGTCCAGCCGGTCTCGCATCTCGATAATCAGTCGCTCGGCTGTCTTGCGACCCACGCCCGGCAGGCGCGTCAGCGCCGCCTTGTCTTCGTTGTGCACGCAGACCGAGAAATCCTGCACGCTGATGCCGGAGAGTATCGTCAGGCTCAACTTGGCGCCTACACCGGAGACTTTCATCAGGTTTCGGAACAGCCGCCGCTCCGCATCGGTCGCGAAGGCATAGAGTATCTGCTGGTCATCGCGCACCGTAAGGTGCGTGCGCAGCTGCACCTGCTCGCCCAGCGACGGCAGCTGGAAAATCGTCGACATCGGCGCCTCGAGTTCATAACCGACGCCGTTGACGTCGACCAGCAGCTGCGGAGGCTCCTTGTGGACCAGCGTGCCGCGGATGAAGCCGATCACGACGAGCCCACGGCCGCCCGGCGCAGGCGGCCTGCCAAGGGGCGCGAGTGCGCGTGACACAGCGCAACGGCCAGCGCATCCGATTCGTCATTAACCAGATCGCCGGTCAGTTTCAGCAGGGCGCGCACCATGTGCGCCACCTGGGCCTTGTCGGCCCCGCCGCGGCCGACCACCGCCTGCTTGACTGCGCGTGCCGCGTATTCGTGCAAGCTGGCGCCGCGCCCGAAGCTGGCACAGATCGCGGCGGAACGCGCATGGCCGAGTTTCAGAGCAGCGTCCGGGTTGCGCGCCATGAATACACGCTCGACGGCGATTTCGTCCGGCGCCTGTTGCTCGATGACCTGCACCATGCCGTTGTAGATCTGTTCGAGTCGGGCCGCCAGATCGGCACCGGAAGTCCGGATACAACCGCTGGCAACATAGCGCGTGCGCAGCCCGTCGCTGTCGACTACGCCAAAGCCGGTAACCCGTGAACCGGGGTCGATGCCGAGAATACGCACCTGGCCGTTCATGCGTCCTGGTTGTCCCGCCTGGTGGTTGTCACGATATCCGGCGCCTACAGGCTCGCCAGTACGTCCTCCGAAATGTCGGCGTTGGAATACACGTTTTGTACGTCGTCGAGTTCCTCGAGCATGTCCAGCAGCTTGATCATGCTGGCCGCTTCATCGGCACCGAGTTTCGCATCGGTCGACGCGCGCTGCGTGACTTCTGCCAGCTCCGGCTCCAGCCCCGCCGCAACCATCGCCTCGCGCAGTGTGGCGAAGTCTGCCGGCGACGAGAGCACGTCGATCGAACCATCGTCGTTGCTGACCACGTCCTCGGCGCCGGCTTCCAGTGCCGCTTCCATCAGCTGGTCTTCATCGGCACCGGCCGGGTAGCTGAGCAGACCGACGTGGTTGAACAGGTAGGCCACGCTGCCATCGGCGCCCAGATTGCCGCCGAATTTGCTGAACGCGTGGCGTACTTCGGCGACCGTGCGGTTCCGATTATCGGTCAGGCACAGGACCATGACCGCGACACCTCCCGGGCCATAACCCTCATAGGTGATCTCTTCATAGTCCGCACCGTCTAGATCGCCGGAACCGCGTTTGATCGCACGCTCGATGTTGTCCTTCGGCATGCTCTGCGCCTTGGCCTTGTCGATGGCCAGTCGCAGTCGCGGATTCGCCGCCGGGTCGGGCCCGCCGACCCGGCTGGCGACGGTAATTTCGCGAATTAGCTTGGTGAACAGCTTGCCGCGTTTCTTGTCCTGGGCACCCTTGCGGTGCTGGATGTTCGCCCATTTACTGTGGCCCGCCATGCGGTCCTCCCCGACCGGTGCTCAGAACCGCAGCGCGACACCCAGGATGAAACCGGAGTCGAACTCCGCCTTGCGCTGCTTTTCGTACTGTCCTTCGACGTAGCGCAGGCCCAGATAGATGTCGGCCTCGCGCAGGATGTTGTAGCCGATGCGCGCTTCCAGGTCCTGGTACTGGTCCATCTCGCCGATACTGAGCACCGACGGTGCGAAGTAAGCATGGCCGCCGACGAACAGCCGATCGATGGCCGGAAACGCATAGCGGAAAAAGCCGCCGATGGCCACGCCCAGGCCATCCTGGTTCGACAACTCGCCGTTGGTGTACGCGACGCGCAGTCCGACACCCCCGGTCAGCGGGTTCTGACCCTCGGCCATCTTGCCGGTCAGGTTCAGGTTGCCATGAATGACGTTGCCCTCGTCCGAGTTGCCTAGCCAACCGACACCCCACTGCAGGGCACTGCCGGTGAACGGACGGTCGAACTCGATACGAAAGGCATCGCCGTTGAAACTCAGTTTCAGCTCGTTGGCAGCCGCCGGCGCGGCAAAAAGCAGCGCAGCGACCAGCGCCAGGACAATGCGCATTCCCGGACTCCTCGACAACAACCGCGCAATCATAACCGACCCCGCGCGCTCGCCACAGCGTCGCGGCTCGGGCTAGCGGTTGATGGCGTGGATTGCGCGACGGTCGACGGACAGCGCGGCCTCGTGCACGGCCTCGGTCAGCGTCGGGTGGCCGTGAATGGTGCGCTGCAGGTCCTCGGTGCTGGCCTGGAACTCCATCGCGACCACCGCCTCGCCGATCAGCTCACCGGCCAGCGGGCCGACGATGTGTACACCGAGCAGCTGGTCGGTGTCGGCATCGGCCAACACCTTGACCATGCCGGCGTCGTGGTCCATCGCCTTGGCCCTGCCGCTGGCGGCAAAGCTGAAGCTGCCGGACTTGTAGTTCACGTTCTCGGCGGCCAGCTCCTCCTCGGTCTTGCCAACCCAGGCGATCTCGGGCGAGGTGTAGATAATTGACGGGATCACGTCGTAGTTCATCTCGCCGGCCTCACCCGCGATAAGGTCAGCGACCATCACGCCTTCCTCCGAGCCCTTGTGTGCGAGCATCGGCCCGCGCACCAGATCGCCAACCGCGTAGACGTTGGCCGCGGTCGTGCGACACTCGTCGTCGACCACCACGAAGCCGCGCTCGTCGACGTCCACGCCGGCCAGCGGGTCGAGCAGATTCTCGATGTACGGGCGCCGGCCGACCGCAACCACGACCTTGTCGACAGTGATCTCGTGCCCGCCCTGCTCGTCGTCGTACTTCAGCACGACGCCGTCGGCGGTGATCTCGCTACCCTGCACTTTCGCCCCCAGGCGTATGTCCAGACCCTGCTTCT
>CBFCXA010000205.1:0-4950 GCA_965601985.1 uncultured Chromatiales bacterium
CATAAGCGGATGCCCCCTGACCCCGGCCTGACCTTCGTTCCTGCGCCCGTCAACCCGCCGGCGACGGCTCCGGTACGCGCACGAACAGAAAGAACACGCCGAGCAGCAACGCCGCCGTGCCGCCGGCGAACATCGGTAGCGTCGGCGCCACGCGATAGACCGCGCCGCCCAGGGCGGGGCCGAAGATCATGCCGAAGGCCGGCGCGGCTGAGAGCAGTCCGGCGACCGCGCCCTGCTCTCGCGGGCCAACACTCAGGCTGGCCGCTGCGTTTAGTCCGGGCGCCGCCAGCGCAAACGACAGGCCCATGCCGGCGTAGAGCAGATACAGCTGCCACAGTTCGCCGGCGACACCCAGCATCAGCAGCACGGCACCGAAGATAAAGAAAGCCAGGCGCAACAGGATGCGCGGACCCAGCCTGAAAATCTGCATCACGCCGATCTGCACCACCAGCGTGACCAGCGCCATGGCCAGCAGCGCGAACATCGCGGTGCGGGTGACCGCTTCGCGGCCGATCACGCCAAAGCGGTCTTCTATATAGAACGGCGTAATGACCTGCACCGCGGTGAAGACCATGAAGACCACGAACCAGCCTAGCAGGTAGGGTGAAATGCGTCGGTCGAACACCCCGAGTTTCACTTTGCCGTCGCTGTCGCGATGGCGCGCCGGTTCCGTGAGCCGGGCCTGGGTAATCACTACCGCGAGCAACGCAAGCCCGGCAGCCGCGTACATCGGCAGTACCGGGCCGAGACCGGCCAGCAGGCCACCGAAGGCCGGTCCGACGATGGTGCCGATACCGCCGGACGCGGCAATCAGCGCCATGCCCTGGCCACGGGACGCTTCATCGGTCGTGTCGGCGACATAGGCCGTCGCCGCCGGCTGAATCGCCGCAGCCAGGCTGCCGTAGACCAGCCGCGCGCCGAGCAGAACCAGGAACAGCGGTGTCGGCGCCAGCCAGGCGGAAATCCCGGCCTGGATGCCCAGCGCCAGCCCGGCGTACCCGACCGCGAAACCGAGCAGTCCGATCAGGTACACGGGCTTGCGCCCGAGCCGCTCGCTGGCGCGACCCCAGAGCGGTGAGAAAATAACGATCGCGACGTTCGAAATGGCGATGAGGATGCCGAACTGCAGTTCGGTCAGGCCGATTTCGCGCGCCAGCGGGCCGAAGATCACATACAGCAGCGACTGGCCCATGCCGTAGGTGACCAGACCGAACAGCAGGATCGACTTGTCGCGGCCGAACTGGCTCATGGCATTGCCTGCCGGTATGGATGCTGAGTTACGGTGGCGGAAGGCTGCGGGGGCCCCGCCGGGCGACGCACTGTAGCAGAACTCGCCTGCCCGCGATGCGGCCACGTCAACCCCGAAACCGGTCACGGCAACGGGCCGAAACTATTCACGATGCGATTTTTCGATCCCGACTACCAACCCGGCCCGCTGCTTCGCGCGCTTTCACACTACAGCTTTCAGCTGGTGTTCTTCTCAGCCGGACTGTTCTTCTGCTGGCGTGCAGTGACCGGTTTCGCCACCGAACCGCTGTCGTCCATCGCCACCAGTGCCGGCCTCGGTGCGCTATGCTGGCTGCAGTTCGCCACGTCGTACCTCGCCTATCGCGCCAGTCTGCGACGCAGGAAACCGCCGACGACTTGACCGCCAACCCACTGTACGGCCTGCTGGCCGATGCCATCCTGATCGTGCATTTCCTGATCGTGGTGTACGTGATCGGCGGTCTGGGTGCGGGACTTGCCTGGCTGGCCTTCCGCCGGCCGGCCTGGGCCGCGGCGCGCTGGTTCCGTTACACCCACCTCGCGGCCGTCGCGATCATCGTGCTGCAGTCCTGGCTCGGCGTGATCTGCCCGCTGACGACCTGGGAAAACGCGCTGCGGCGACGGGCCGGGCAGGCCGCCTACGAAGAGAGCTTCGTACAGCACTGGCTGCACCAGCTGCTGTTCTACTCAGCGCCATGGTGGGTGTTCACCCTGATCTACACCGTGTTCGGGCTGATCGTCGCGCTGGTGTGGTGGCAGGCTTCACGGCGCGGTGTTCCCCGCGATCGCGGTTCGGCTTAGACTCCGCGCGTCCCTGCACGCCGAGACCCGCCCATGGCCCTGCAACGACTCGCCTTTGCCTTCGATGCCGGTACCTTCGGCGTGCTCAAGGCCCTGCTGGAGAGCGAGGGCATACCGGTACTCGATCTCGCGCACGGCGGCCACATCGCAATCGCCGGCGTCGACCAGGGCTTCTACATCCAGGTGCTGGAAGAAGACCAGCCACGCGCGGAGCGACTGCTGCGCGAACGCGGCTTCGAGAAGTACATCGTCACCAGAGACGCCTGAGCCCGATCGGGCTAATCGCGGTAGGTCGCGGCAGCGGCGGACAATGTGTCTTGCAGCTGGCGGCGCAGTTCCGCCGGCGCCAGCACTTCGACATCGCTGCCGTACTTCAGGATATCCATGATCAGTTCGCGCGAGTCGGAATACGGCACTTTGAGAACATAGGCGCCGTCGAGCTCGAACTGGCCGTCCTGCTCCGGGTGCCAGGTTTCGCGCGACACCCAGCGCGCACGCAGCGGGCTGAAGCGCAGCACCGCAGTATGCGCGGCCTTGCCCGAGAAGATGCCGAAGCCGGCGCCGAGATGTTCGTCCAGCGTCGCGTCGCTGATTTCCCGCGCGCGCTTGTCGAGGATGATGGCCGATCCGATCGCGTCTACCGAAAACGTTCGCAGGCCCCGGCGCAGGTGGCACCAGGCATCGAGGTACCAGTTATCACGGTAGTAGGCCAGGCGCTGCGGCGACACGTCGCGCTCCAGGGTCTCGTTGTCCGCGCGCTTGAAATGCGCAATGCGCAACCGTCGTCGTGACAGCAGGGCAGAAGAAATCGCCTGGAAATTCTCCGATTCAACCGGGCGTACGCCCATCTGCAGGATGCGGATCCTGCGGCTCAAGTCTTCTGCCGAGTAGTCGCCGCTGTCGAGAATCTTGCGGATACGCTCGCGCAGCGGGCGCACCTGCGCACCGAGCAGTCCCGGTTGCAGGCGCTCGAGCAGCTCGTCCATGGTCAGCAGCGCGTGCACTTCCTCGGCGCTGAACCACAGCCCCGGCAACTGGAACAAATGCGCCTGTGGCGCATCCCGGTCCATGCGATAGCCGCCCAGATCGCGGTCCCAGGCGATCGGCATGTTCATCCGGTCGCGCAGGTACTCGAGATCGCGCTTGAAGGTCGCGCGCGACACGCCCAGTTCTTCGAGAAAAGTATCGCGACTCACAGTGCGGCGCTGGCTCAGCAGCCGGTGAATCTTGTAGAACCTCTCGGTGCGGTCCACGCTCAGCTACTCCAGCGACAGGATGGTCTGCCAGTGCTCGTCGCTGACCGGCATTACCGACAGCCGGTTGCCGCGGCGGGTCAACCAGAAGCCGTCGAGATCATCTCGCGCTTTCAACTCGGCAAGCGAAATAGTGCGTTTGAGCTTGCGCTTGTAGCGTACGTCCACCAGCAGCCAGCGCGGGTTATCCGGGTCGCTTTTCGGGTCGTAGTACTTCGAGTCCGGGTCGAACTGGGTCGGGTCGGGGTAGGCGGCGCTGGCGACGGTCATCAGCCCGACGATGCCCGGTTCCTTGCAATTGGAATGGTAGAAGAACGCCAGGTCGCCCTTGCGCATGTCGTCGCGCATCATGTTGCGCACCTGGTAATTGCGCACGCCGTCCCAGGGTTCGCGGCGCACGGATTTCAAATCGTCGATACCGAACACGTCGGGTTCGGATTTCATCAGCCAGTAGGCCATGGTCGGCAGGCTCAGCTCGGTTTCTTAATGGATGCACAGGGTAGCGCAAGCCACTGTCCACTGGTCAGGCCATCGGCGCCGCCGCGGCGAAACGCCGAATCGTTCCTGTTTAGCGGACCGCGTCGGCGATATCATGTGCTCATGAGACTCTGGATCGCCTGGCCAATTTCGCTTCTCATTGCGCTCTGGCTCTGCGGCGCCGCGGCGAACGCGCCCGATGCGGCCGCGGAACTGCTGCGGCTGAGCGGCGTGGAGTCGCAGATGCTGACGGTGCGCCCGCAGATCCTCAACGGGCTGGAGAGCGCAGAGTTCGGGCTCGGGCAGGAAGATCTGGATCGCCTGCAGGGCGTCATCAACCAGCAGTTCGCCGACGCGGCGCTGCGCGAGCAGTCGCTGGGCATTCTGCGCGACCGCTGGGACGAGACACACTCGCGCGCGGCGCTGGACTGGCTCAACGGCGAGCTCGGCCGGCGTATCACCGCGCTCGAAGAGTATGCATCCACGCCCGAAGGTGTGGTGGAAATGCAGGGTTTCGCCGCGGAACTGCAGGCCGCGCCGCCTCGGCCCGGCCGGGTGGAACTGCTCGACCGGCTGAACCGGGCCTTCGACGGTACGCGGATGGCGGTCGACACAACGATGGCGATGGCGCTTGCCGTGGCCGTCGCGGCCAACGCCGCAGGTCCGGAGGAACAGCAGCTGGACGGGTCGACACTAAGCGAGCGCATCGAAGCCGGTCGCGAACTGATGACCCAGCAGATGCAGCAGGTGCTGGTCGTCTACTACCTGTTTACCTACCACGACCTGCAGGATGAGGAGATCGCCCGCTACGCCGACTTCCTGGAGTCCGATGCGGGTGACTGGTACGTCGACGCGCTGTCCGCCGCCTACCTGCAGCCGGTCGTCACCCGGTCACTGAGCCTGTCTGCCGCGATAGAAGAAACCGGCGATACCCGGGCGAACTGACGCTTCGGTCCCGCGCAGCCGCGCTATCATCCTGCCCATCGGTCGGGCCATTGCTCCCGGCGGGATCGGCGGATTCCATGCGCCAGCTCAACGATTTGATCATTCGCTGCTCGCAGTCCTGGCGGCTGTTTCTGCTCAGCGTGATCGTGGCCTTCGGTTCGCTGTTCGCGGTGTTCGGCCCGATCCAGATCGCGTTCGCCGAGCTGAC